>NZ_JAAHGK010000335.1:0-6272 GCF_010672505.1 Okeania sp. SIO2B9
TAGCAATTCCAGGCAGAGAAGCAGTAACTCGTGTAATACCTGTACCAGCAGAATTAAACGACCAAGAATTGCAAGATTATATGAATCAAGAAGCAGGTTTATACTTACCATTTCCCAGAGAAGAAGCAGATGTAGACTACCAAAAATTAGGAATAATACTAGACCCAAATGATGATTTAGAAAAAGTACAAGTAGCCTTAGTAGCAACTAGAAAAGAAGTAACAGATAGCTACATAGAAGTATTCCACCAAGCAGGATTAGTAATAGACGTTTTAGAAGTAAGTAACTTTGCCTTAATCCGAACAGTAAAAGATATACTTCAACAATATGGACCCCAAGAAGCAACAGTAATAGCAGATTTAGAATTTGACAGTACTGAACTTGCTATCGTAGTAGATGGAATACCTCAATTTAACCGGACAATTCCCATTGGTACTTATCAAATGCAATCTTCCTTAAACGAAGCAATGAACTTACCTCCGACCAGAGATACTACCGAACTACTGGGAATGACCGTTCCAGTATTAGATACAATGGGAGTCACAGGCAACGAACCCAACCCTGGAACTAATGCCTTACTAAAAGTATTAGCAGAATTAGGGGATGAACTGCGACGCTCAATAGATTTCTATCTCAATCAATTTGAAGATTTGGAGGTGGCACAATTATTATTAACAGGATCGGGTGCAGCAATAGGACAAATAGATGACTTTTTTATGCAACGTTTAAGTTTACCCGCATCCAAAGTCGATCCAATAGAAACTTTAGCCCTAGAAATAGAACAAGAAATTCCACTAGAACAACGTTCCAGTCTAGGAGTCGTATTAGGTTTAGGATTAAGAGAGGTTTAAATTAATTATGTATGGCTTAGATATAAATTTTCTTAACGATCGCCCAGAATATAAAAAAGATATTCCCAAACCAGTAAGTGGTGGTGGACTATCACTAGAAGACCCCAGACCAATTCTGATTGGGGCAGCAGTAGCAGTAGCAGTTAATGGTCTAGTTGCAGGTGGATGGTTCTATCTCAATCGAGTAAACACCAAATTACAGGCAGACCTAGACAAATTAAATGCCGAATTGAGCAAACTAAACACTCAAATTAAAGATATAGAAGCAATCAAAGAAAAAACTAAGACATTTAAAGCAGAGGCAAAAGCCTTAGCAACAGTTTTCGACCAAATTAAACCATGGTCAGCTTTATTGGGAGAATTTGGCACCCTCATACCTAGCGGGGTCAAAATAGCTAGTATAGAACAAAAAGAACCAAAAATAGTTGCTCCAGCAGCACCTCCAGCAAGTAAAAAAGCTCCAAAAAGGGATAAAAAAGAACAGGCAGCAGTACCCCCAAAACCAACAGCAACTATATCATTTTCTGGGACAGCAGATTCTTATGGTCAAATTAATGACTTTTTATTGCTACTGCAAAACTCCCCATTTTTCCAAGGAGAAAAAACAAAACTAATTAGTGCTGCGAAAAAACCTAATCCAACCAGACTAGAATTACAAGAATCTAGGTCAACTTTAGCTCCGGATATACCAGAATTACCACAAGTAGTTGAATATAAAATCGAAACCAATCTCAGCCCCTTAGGCGCATCAGAATTATTGCCTCAATTAAAAAGTCAAGGAGCAATTGGATTAGTAGATAGGATAGAAATATTAACACAAAAAGGAGTATTTTAAAAATGGTAGTAGCAAATGAATGGAATCCAGAATTAGAAGAACAAGAAGGAGAAGTAGGGGGTCCGAAAATATTCGGTATCTCACTCAAAGACCCCAGATTTCTCGGAGCAGTTATTGGCGTTGTCGGATTAGGAGCAGCAGGATTTTTAGGATATAGTCATTTCAAACCAGCAATTGAAAAAAGTGCGACATTAAGAACAGAAATAGAGACAGCAAAAAACACTATAAAAGAACAGAAAAAACAAATAAAAGAACGACCAAAAGCAGAAGCAGAAAGGGCAGAAGCTGAGAAACAAAGAGAAGACGTAACCAGCTTATTTGCCAGTGAAAAAACCATGAAAACTCTGCTGTACGATATGAATAAACTGATCGATCAAATTAATACAGGAATTAGTAATGAAGACCGACAAGCCAAAATGATTAAATTTGAACCAGTGGAGTCAAAAGATGGCAACTATATAGTTAACGATAATTCATTAGGACCACTGGTAAATGGTAAATTAAAGCGACGAGAATTCAAAGTAGAATTTGAAGGAACTTATGCCCAAACAAGAGCCTTTATGATTGCTTTGGAGAGAATGCAAACATTACTGGTAGTAAAAAACTTAAAAACTAAACTACAGCAAGGAAATCAGATTATCGAAGTTGAATGGAGACAAAATAGATTTATACCAGTCAGGCAACCAGAAAGTAGACTCAGAACATCCTTTGATATGCACGCTCTGTTGGCCTTAAGCAAACAAGAATCATTGGCTAAACCAGAACCTGCCAAACCAGAAAAGCAAAAAAAGAAAAGATAACATAATTTGCCAAATACTATGGTATGCTATCTTGTTATATATATGTAAATTTGACAGTTAGTGCTTGGAAGGGTGGGAAAAGTAGAAAAAAGAAAAATTTGAAAGGTGACAGTTCCAAAGCTGTGGATAAAGCCCTATACTCTAGCCAAATACATAAAAAACGACGGTAGAGAGTTAGCTAGGCGGATTTATCCCCTGGTTGAATAACGACACGGGAGTTTTAACCCGAAGTAAAAATCTGCTCTGAAAGTAAGCTCACAGGTGGATTTTTGTCTACCCCGAGGAGTCTAGAAGTCTGTTGACAGGCTGCAAGTAAAAGTGGATTTGTCCCTTTTGCGGTGTTTTTTTACACAGAATCCAGGGTGTTTCAACCCCTGGAGATGTCAAACCAACATTTTCCTAATCATGGCCTAGCGTGGAGTGAGGACAGTGAAACAGCAAATTCAATTTAGTAGTGGACTGTTAGGTGGGGTAGCTGCGGTAATCATCGCCCAGACACCAGCTTTTGCAGTTACACAAATTACCCAAGTCCAGTTAAATTCAGCAGAAGGGGGCATGAACATTGTCCTAGTGACAAACAATGGCGATCGCCCCGAAGTTTTCTCAGTTAATAGAGATAACTCTTTCGTTGCAGACATAATTAATGCTCAACTTAGGATTCCCGAAGGCAACAAATTTCGGAAAGATAGTCCAGCACCTGGCATAAAATATGTAGAAGTAATGCAGGTAGATGCCAACAGTGTGCGGGTAGTCATCCAAGGTACAGAAGTTGCTCCCAGAGGCAGAATTATCCAAGGGGGGGGGCGAGGAATTATTCTGAGCGCTGCTGCAGGGTCAGGAGAAGTAGCTCAGGCATCCACACCTAAACCTAATAGTTTTCCCCCACCCTCAGAAGCATCTGAACCTGCCCCCCCACCTGTACAACCAGAACCTACTGTAGTACCTCCAAGAGAAACCACCAGCTCCCAAGAATCAAAGGTATTATTACCAGATTCTGAGCTCACAGGAGACGGTTTCCCCACCTTACCAGGACAACCATCCCCCAGTGAAGTTCCTCCTTTTCAACCACGAGCAATAGCACCACCAGTAGGTGACATAGCAATATCCAATATTAACCCCTCAGTAGAAGTTATAGATTTAGGCACACAAGAAAGAATACCTCGTTTAGTTTTGCGAGATGCTCCAGTCAGAGATGTTTTAGCTTTACTAGCTAGAGCTGCCGGGTTGAATGTAGCCTTCAGTTCAGGTGGGGAAGAAGAAACTGGACCTAGTATTTCCCTAGATATTGAAAATGAGTCTGTTCAAGATGTTTTTAACTATGTTCTACGTCTAAGTGGGTTGCAGGCCAACCGAGTAGGGAATACAGTATTTGTGGGGCAAGAATTACCAGCAGAAGCCAGAAATGTTGTAGTCCGTTCTTTCCGCTTAAACCAAGTTACTGCCCAAGCTGCTGCGGGTTTCTTAGTTAGTATGGGAGCTGAAAGTGCAGTTGTGACAAGTCAGCCAGTAACTCAGGTAAATACAGTTAATATTCCTGGAACTAATCAGGCAATTACAAATACAGAAACAATTGAAAGAACAGTTATTCAGCCTCTACGCTACGACCCCCAAGATGCTCCTCCGTTGTTAAAAGGTTTACAGGTAGTAACTGATAGCCGACTTAATAGTGTTACTTTAGTAGGTCCACCACAACAAGTAGAGATTGCTGCAGCCCAATTGGTACAGCTAGATTTGCGACAAAGGCAAGTAGCTGTAAACGTAAAGGTTATAGATATTAACTTATCAGCAGAGGAAAACCTTAATAGTAGTTTCTCCTTTGGGGTTAATGACAGTTTCTTTATTAACGATAATGGGGCAGCATCTCTAAACTTTGGTAGTCTTCAACCTGCTAGTATTACACAACAGAATGCTACTAACCCTCTTTCCCGCCCTGTCACTGGTAACCCAATTTTGGGAGACCCATTCTTTGATAGCCAACGTACATTTGAAGTTCCAGGAACTGGTATCCCTAACCTTAATCAGGGTAGAGGAACTTTCCTCAGACCTATAGCTCCCACCACAAGTGAACCGACAAGAGTTGGTATTGATGATTATGAACCATCAGAAATAGATGTTGATAATGATGGGGTAATAGATGTGGAATTAGGAGAGGCAGAATTTGGCTTATTCCCTCAAATTTTGTATCCAAGGCGATTTCTCGGTCAATTAAGGGCTACTGTGAGGACTGGTAATGCCAAGATTCTCACCGATCCAACTTTAGTGGTTCAAGAAGGAGAAATAGCTAGTGTCAGACTTGTAGAAAATATTGTCAGAAGTATTGACAGTAATTTTACAGATGATGGAGGTACGAGTCGAGAAACTAGAACTGTTAGGTTTGAAGATGTAGGTTTAACCCTAGCTATACAGGTAGAGAGAATAGACGATAATGGTTTTGTGACTGTAACAGTAAATCCAGAAGTAAGCTTTATTTCAAACAGGGTGCCAACAGACGCTGATAATCAAAGTGAATTTGGTACAGAAATTGCCAGGCGTCGGGTAGAATCCGGTAGAATTCGCCTGCGGGATGGACAAACTCTGATTATTTCTGGCATTATTCAAGAGCAAGAAAGAACAATAATAGATAAAGTGCCTATTTTGGGAGATTTACCCATCATTGGTTCCCTCTTCCGCAGCAGCCAAAATGACAATCAACGAGCAGAGACAATTGTCCTACTAACACCTCAAATACTGGATGATGGCGATCGCTCTTCTTGGGGTTATCGATTTAATCCTAGTCCAGATGCTTTGCAAATGATGGAAAGGGGTCAACCAAGGCCACGCTAAAGTTAAATTTAAGGGTTGACTAACTATTATCTATTTGCTCACATATATTCACATAAGCTTCTATATGTATGCCAAGATAGGATTATGGGTTATGTTCCACCCCAGAAAGCCTTAGAAATACTTGGCTTGCATCCTAACACACTACGCAAATATGCAGATGAAGGCAAAATCGAAATCATTAATAACGAAGCCAGGCAAAGATTGTATAACACACAATCTTACATCAGAGGTGCAACTAGAACTACCCTTATTTGCTACTGCCGAGTCTCATCAGCAAAACAAAAAGATGACCTCAATAGACAAGTTGAGTTCATGCAAAACCAGTACCCAGAAGCAGAAGTTATCAAAGACATTGGCAGTGGACTCAACTTCAAACGAAAAGGTCTTAGAGCCATACTGGACAGACTCTTGCGAGGGGATAAGCTCACAATTATTGTTACCTGTAGGGACAGACTTACCAGATTTGGATTCGAGCTTATACAGTATTTGGTCGAACAAAACGGTGGAAAAATCCTGGTTCAAGGGCAAACTATATATTGTCCAGAATCAGAAATGGTCGCCGATGTTCTCTCCATCATCCACATATTCTCCTGTAGAGTCCACGGACTTAGAAAGTACAAGCAAAAAATCAAAGAAGATTCGGATTTACCTAAATAGTGAACAAAGACAACTACTCAGACAATGGATAGGTGTGGCTAGGTTTACCTATAACCGAACCGTTGAATACCTTCAGCAACCTGATACCAAGGCTAATTGGAAAGCAATCAAGGGTGGGATTTTGAAGAATTTACCTGAGTGGTCTAAACCTGTTCCTTACCAGATAAAATCTATTGCTGTTCGTGATGCTTGTATAGCAGTCAGAGAAGCAAAAGTTAAGTATTCTCAAACAGGACAGGTACAGCAGGTAAAATTCAAATCTCGTAAAAATCCTATTCAGTCTTGCTACATACCTAAATCGGCAGA
>NZ_JAAHGK010000336.1:0-6272 GCF_010672505.1 Okeania sp. SIO2B9
GTCAACAAGCGCAATAAAACCCGGTTTATTGCGCTTGTTGACAATAGACTTTCAACATATAGTGTCTATAAAATCAAATAAACACTACATATAGGGAATGGCAAAATAAGATGCGTTTGCCGTGGGTGTTTTCCCGTACGCATGACTTTTTATTCAACCAAAAAACAGCACATTGTCACTGAATATATAGAGATACTCACATCATCAAAGCACCAGAAAAATTATCATCCTGTGAAGCACTCAAATAAAGAACTAACGGCCGGAAAAATTTTCACCCCATCAAAAGATCGATATTACATATTCACAAATCCAGAAATTATCATCTTGTGAAGCTCTAAAAAAGGCAAGGCTTTTCCCCTTGCATCGCCAAAAAAATCATGATACGATTTTATTATTGGCTAGTGTTCGCCCGTATGCATGACTTTTTATTCAACTAAAAATGGTGTGAAAACTTACCACTAATTGAATTTCATACATCAAATCAGCAACACCACAATTAGGAGTAATTTTTTTTTATCATTTTAGAAGAACGTGCCGATCAAAAGAGAAAATATTCTAATTCTCTGGATTAACTGCCGAAAATAAAGCAGAATAATCCACATTTGACAATCCTAGTTCAATAGTTTTCCCCAAAACTTTACGCACTCCTTCTTGAATACTCACATCAAGTCCTACTGATTCTGCCGCATTAATAAATATGTTCGTATCCTTCAATAAATGTTTAGCTGGAAAATTAGGATTTTCATAATTTATGTCTAACATTCGTTGTAATTTTTTATCAAATGTTGGAGCATATAAAGCGCTGTCCCGAACAATTTGCATAAACAAATCTACGTCTATTCCTTCCCGAACTATCAACCCTAAACTCAGAGCAAAAGCAGTTGTTAAAGAACCAATTAATTGATTCATTGCCAACTTAATTGCAGCACCACTACCTACCGCACCAATATGTAATGGTTCGGGACTAAATATCTTTAATAAACCACACCATTTTTCATATTGTTCTGGGGAAGCTCCCACCATCACAATTAAACTACCAGATTTTACTTGAGGAATACTGCCTAAAACAGGAGCTTCTAAATATTCACCGCCACAAGCAACAACTTCATCTCTAATTTGTTTACTTTCAGTAGGAGAAATAGTTCCCATTTGAATTACTGTTCGACCCGATAATTCCGCTTTTGAACTATCAGATAAAAGTACATCTTTAATAGCCGTATAATTTGTCAACATCAAAATTAAACATTCAGAATTTTGAATAGCTTCAGCCGGAGAATTAGCAATTTTAGCACCTGCATTTTCGAAAGGTTCTAATTTTGATTGAGTACGATTATAAGCAGTTACAATATGATTAGCTTCTAACAATTTTTGAGCTATTGGCAGACCCATTAAACCCGTTCCTAAAAATCCAATTTTCATTAGTCATTTCCTCTATATTTTCAGATGTTGATACCATTATTTTTGATCTTTGTCAAAAAATATAGCATTTAACAAACTAATTCAAAGCAATGATTTCTAGAAATATTGTGCTAAACTTGCTAAGACAATGGGCTATAATAATATTAAATTTTGTCTGAAATTGAAAGGCTAAAATATTTAGTTGTTTGATGAGTAATTTGTAATTTATCGGTAATCCAAAATAACTTACTTTTAGGGTAAATCAGTTAGTAAATAGTATTTATCAACGGCAAAAATATTATTTGCTAGAGCCTATTTATTCTTATTTATGTCCCAATCTAAAACTACCAATCAATGATATTATACCAAGGGTGAAAAAAGAATGTTTAACTTAGGTAAAACTTCAATTATTAAGTAATTAACACAGGCGGAATGACATTTTTGATAATTAGCACGCCAGTTAATATTAATTATTCAAAAAAACATACCCCTGAAAACTAGTGCAGGATGGCACAAATAAGTGACCAGTAAAAGCATTGGCCTCTTCGTGAGATAGAATACTCATCGGTGCGATTGCTATCAGAGGCCAGGCAAAAAAAAACCCCCCAGTAAAACAGGAGATTAACGGAGTAAACTAGAATTTATTCAAACCCAATCAACCAACAACCTTATTCCCTTACATCTCGAAAACTCCAGACCTGAACGACAATTTTACCTGTTAACTTTTGAGGCTTTCAATAATTAATAATTACTAATTAATAATTAATAATTAATAATTACCTCTCCTTGAAAAGAAGATGATTGACTAATCATGAAAATTTTTATTTATTATCCCCTTAAAAGGGGAGGCTTTAAACCACAATTTTTCGGTAAATAATATTCAATTACACTACCATTTTTTAATCTTAATAAATCCCGTTTTTTGATATTATCTTGCACAAGTAATGCTTGAAAGGCGATCACATCTACTTCTATCAAAGGTTCTAAAATCAAATAAACTAACTTTTGGCTATCATCCGTTACTAATCCTATTTCAGTTTTCGCCTTCAAAAATATCAAACTCCCACTAAATCCGGTAAAATTATCCGATGACTTACCAATATTAACAAATATAATAGTAGTAGCAAAGAAAATAACTTCTTTATCCGTGTATCTATATTTTAACCAACTAAAATTATGGAAAATATCAACGATAAAATTCTAAATATAGTGGCAGAGTTTTTTGCCTCTTTTGGTCAAAAAGAAGCATTGACTTTATTACTGGCAATAGACAGAGAAAAAGTATATAATGATTTCTTAAAAGCTGAGGCTGGTTTTAACAGTTATAAACTAGCTTTTCTGGATAAAGGCATTAAAAATTCTCCCTATCAAAACCAGGTAGAAAATTATCCAGAACATTTAACTAGGCTGCCTAATTTAGCAATCCCAGGAGCAAAAACTTTTCCTAATGTTGGCGAACTTCCTGATATTGATGAACAGGCTCTTAGTTTTATTCATCCTGATATTAAAGAGGCTTGTATTTGTCTAGTTGGTACTGCTGGCGGACCGTTGAAATCTCGTTGGTTAGGCAGAAATTCTTTGGATAAATGTCAATATTGGAGTTCTACTAAAATTATCGCAATCTTAAATGTTATTTGTTCTATTAATGGAGATATTAATAAATGCAAAATCTGCGGAGATGGAAATTTTTTAGACTTTAATGAAGTTGTAGAAGATATTTTTACTTATGGAAAAAAAATTGGTGGTTCTAATGCTTTAGCTGCAATGTTTAAATGTTTTCAGATTTATGTAGATTTAGAATCATGGCTCAAGGAAATCACAGGTAATAATCATACGGAATTTCAAGGTTTATATGGTGAGGAACCGTTTATTTTTTCTCCCCAAATAACACAAGACGACCGGGTATTATTAAGTGCAGTATCGGAAAGTAAAAAGCGAGCAGAACAACCTGGAGAAAATACTGTCGCTACTTATGATTTAACTAGAATTATGTCAATGGTTGGTTACTATTATCATTTACCAGAATCGGCAAAACTGCCAGGAATGTCTTGGGAAAATTTGCAACCTTTTATTCGTAATGCTGGTAAAGATACTGCTCGTTATGTTGATGTGGCTCTGGAAAAATTGGGTATTCAAGATAGTATTAAATATCCTGTTATTCTATCTAAATTAGGTTTTGGATATAGTAGCAGTCGCAAACGTACAGAACTTACTTATACTTGTTTTATACAGTTTGAATATCAGCAAAAAGTTAGGTCTATGGCGATGACTTTGCGGGCAGCAAGAGCTTTAGGAGATTTTGACAAAGAAGCAGTAGAAATAGATGCACGGATGGCAGCCGAAGTTACGGAAATTCTGAGGCGTTTAGTAACTGATGAACTAGAATAATTTCCAATCAATACAATATTATATATTATTAAATAAAAAAACAGGAACTATAAGAAAAAATGCAGATTTTTTTTCGCTAAAATAAAGTAATAATTTTTCTCTTTATTTTATTTTTTTGAGCAGGAAAGCAGAAGTTTAAATAATTAACAATTACTTCTTATTTTCAAGAAGATAATTAACTAATACCAAGACTGATAAGTGTTTGTTATATCATCTCCGGTAGCATGGTTTGTGTATAGAATTAAGTCAGCATTGGAATAAACCTTTAAACATAAGCGCCTTTTACCCTCTGCCTTCCTTCCAGCAAAGTATAAATCCAAGGATTTATTGAGGTCGAAAAAAAAATTAAACAGAAGTTGCTTTGACCAAAGTATAATATGTTTTTCCGGAAATCCCACAGCTAAAATTATCATTTTCTTTGTGGGTTTAATACCCCACCGTCTACAGGGTGTTCAAAATTACTTGGGGTTAGAATCCATAAGTAATTTTCCTCCTGTCTCCTGCCTCCTTCTTCAATGTAATTCTCTGTCCCCTCTCAATAATTTTGATTTGTTTTGCCAAAAGTCTATTGCTGTTAAAATTATGAGGTATAAAGATTAAAAAATATCATTAATTCCTGGCTTTTTAAATCATCAACTTACGCCAAAGTAAGTTGAAAATTAGAGATGATATAATGTCCGTTTAATTAGTAATAAAAAACTTCCTTATTCTTTCCTCCTGACTCCTGACTGCTCCGTAGTTATTGATTAAGTATTCAACCGGGTATGAGAGACTGTTTGTAAAAGGAATATTAAATCCAGGCGTAGGGTGGGTTAGGCGACAATAACTATGAATCGTAACAAAATTTAACTTTCCGCCATAACCCACCGAATATTAAGTACTCTGGCCGTCTTAATCTTTAGTTTATAAACACTCTCTGATATGAGAGTAAATCTGGAAAGTTTACGCAATAACATATCTGCTTGGAGGTACAAAAAACATGAAATAAAAAAAATTGTATCTCATAAATAATTTATTTCCCAACACAAAATACTCGAAATAATTTTTAGATTTCTATATCGGGTGCTATGGCTGTTAATATATTTTATATAAACTATTTTTATGAAAAACTAATAATGAACATTAATCGACGCAAATTCTTAATCTTAAAGAGTGCAACTTTAGGATCTATGGTTCTAAGTGCTTGCCAAACATCAACAGATCATTCTTCTTCATCCGTAACTCCTTCTACTTCAATAAATGATACTAAATCAGTGGAAAACTCTGGGGTTTTTAAACTAACACCTCTACCTTATGAATATGATGCATTGGAACCTTATATCGATCAAGAAACTATGCAGTTTCACCATGATAAACATTATGCTGGTTATATTAAAAATTTGAATGGAGCGATCGCTAAGTATCCTGAACTTAAAGAAAAAAATGCAGAAGATTTATTGCGTAGTTTGAATACTTTACCGGAGGATATTCGTACTGCTGTACAAAACAATGGTGGTAGTTATGTTAATCATAAGATGTTTTGGGAAATTATGACTCCTAATGGTGGGGGTGAACCTGAAGGAAAAATAGCTGCTGCTATTAATGAAAGTTTTGGTAATTTTGATAGTTTTAAGCAAAAGTTTAATGCTGCTGGTGGTGGTCGTTTTGGTAGTGGTTGGGTTTGGTTGGTTTTGGGTAAAGGCGGAAAGTTAAAGGTTACTAGCACTCCTAATCAAGATAGTCCTTTTTTGACTGGGGATTATCCGATTATGGGTAATGATGTTTGGGAACACGCTTATTATTTGAAGTATCAAAATCGTCGCGGTGATTATTTGAATGCTTGGTGGAATGTTGTTAATTGGCCGGAGGTTAATCGCAGGTATGAATTGGCGATCGCTTTAATTGCTTAGTAATGGTTAGTTGCTAAAATCTGATTAGTTTATCGAATATTTAAGGATTGGATTTTTAGTTGAATAAATAGTCATACTTAGGTGCAAACGACTCCTAATAAGTTAATAGTATCAAAATTTTTTTGGGGATGCAATGGTAATTTTTGCCGTTTTTTTGGAGCTTCACAGAATGATAATTTTTGTGGTGAGGAGTTATCAGGTTAGGTGGGAATTATCGAATAGATATTGATTTGATTGATAATTTGAGAAATTTGGTGGTGATATTTATTTGATTTTTTATGGCTGAGAAGATGAGTTAATTTCGTGGAGTGGAAATTGTGGGAAGAGTAGGGAGCGATATTGTTTGGCAGGGTTGAGGCGATCGCTACAAAACAACCACATCTTTGTTTTTTAGATGCTTCACAGAATGATTTTTCTCTGGTTTTAAGTGAACCTTTATGTTCTGCTCTTTCTAGGAGTTTTATCTGCTGTTGACGATACGGCTGATGCCACGCTTCGCGATCGCTACAATCTCTTAATATCCTAACCTTACTTTTTTTAGTTGAATAAAAAGTCATGATTAGGGGCAAACAACCCCCACTAATTTAATACTATCAC
>NZ_JAAHGK010000337.1:0-6271 GCF_010672505.1 Okeania sp. SIO2B9
TATGAATAGAATTACTAGCTAAACTATTAGTAATTGAGTTTTGCATCTGCCACAAGAATGCACCACTATCAAAAAATTAGTTGAAAATGAGACCCAGGGTATTTTAACCCTACACATTCCTATAATAGACTTGTCGCTTTATAACTTAAAAATCCCCCAAAAACCTTGTTCTGTAAGGATTGTAGCTATTAGTATGCAAAAATGCTTGTATTTATTGATCTGTCTAGGTTAGAGTGATTTTTTCCCTTTATTTAGCGACAACTCTAATAACCAGATATGGTATCACACAATTGGTAATGCAATAGTAAAGATTCTACAGAAGGCAAATAAGCAGAGTTTGGTAACATTATTTGAGTAAATTAGTATAACTTAATCAGAACAATAATATCTGAAACTATATTCAATTAAAAACCTAAATTACCAATGAAAAATATAGTTGTTGCCCTCGACTTTTCTCAAATAACTCCTGCTATTATTACTCAAGCGGAAACTTTAGTCCTAGCTTTTAACAGCAAATTATGGTTAATTCATATTGCTGAACCAGATCCTGATTTTGTTGGTTTTAAGACTGGACCTCAGCCTAAGCGCGACCGCTGGGCACAAGAGTTTCGTAGAGAACATCAGCAGATTCAAGATTTGGCAGAAGAGCTACGCCAAAAAGGTCTTGATACAGTGGCTTTGTTAACTCAAGGTTCTACAGTAGAGACTATTTTGGCAGAGGCCAAAAAATTAGCTGCCGATTTAATCATCATAGGGTCTCATGGACGCAGTGGTATTGAGAAATTTTTTGTGGGTAGTGTTAGTGAGGGTATTTTGCATGGTGCCCATTGTCCAGTTTTGGTAATTCCTGCTAGTTGGCGATCGCCAGAAACATTAGAAAATTGACGCAGTATTAAATGAGGATGTATGACGGCATTTTTGGATTTTTTGGATAGTTGAGCCGTCATGCACTATTAGAAGATTATTTTTTCACATTTTTTGATTTCCAGATGAGTTATATCATTTCCGGATAATCAGTTATGAAAAAGACTTTCTCCTCTTTCCTTCTTCTTTCTTCCCTCCTGACTCCTGACTTCCCCATCGTTTATTTATAAGTATATCAATCAGACATGATATTAATTATTGCTGTGCTGATTAAATCTAAAAGTATTTATAGATAAAGGTTTTAGCCTTTTTGGGGTCTTTCAAAAGTGCCTGGTTTTGAGCTCTTGATGCTCAAAAAGGAGCGTATTTTAGGCTCATAGTTGGGCAGAAAAATCATTCTTACAATTCTTACTCCTACCTCCTCGCTCCCAAGCCATTTATCCTGTCTTCCCCTCCACGGTCGGGGGAGGGGCGAGGGGTGGGTTGTCTCCAGTATAGCTGTCTCCTACCCTCACCCATAAGACGAGTGAAGCGCAAACCCTAATTACCAAAATATTGTTGATATAAATCAGGGAATAATTTTAATCCTCCTGAACTAATAATATCTGATTCAATTATGCTTTTATTCCTGATATATTCAGCAATTAATTCGCGAATTTCTGTAACAGATTGGCAAATTATTTTTCCTTCTTTAAACATGAAATAACCACCACCGCCATTAGCGCGATAACTATTCATAGCAACTCGTAAAACTTGATTTGCTTCAACATCTTTTCCATCTAACTGTAATTTAGTAATTCGTTTTCCCACTGGTTGAGTAATATCAACTATGTAATCAATTCCACTATATAAATCCCAATTATAGCCCAGAGAATTTTCAACTAAAACCTCTTCTGGATAATCAGGTAAATCATCAATATTAACTTGTTTAAAATAAGCAGCATTTTTTTCTAAAGCACAACGCAAAATATCCCCATTAATTTCTAAAACCAACAAATAGTTATCATAATTATAGATACTGTAAATATCTCTCCTAGTAATTTTTCCTGGAGGAATTTTACCAGTGTTATTAAAAATAGAAGTTAGAGAAATATTTACAGGATAACCTGCTGCTTTTGCAGCTTGTATTTGTACTTGATTGATTAAAATTGACAGCTTGCTCTGATTAAAGCGTGCTTTTATACCACCATAAAATTCAGTTTTTGCCACACCAATAGGTTGATTGATATAGCGTAATATTTGCTGATGATATGGCAAATAAAGTTGTAAAATTTTCTGTTCCGGTTCAATAGCAGTAACATATAAATTAGTAGAATTTTTAGTAATAACTTCCCACTTTTTACCCCGATACTCTAATACTAAAGTATACTTACTTAAAGCTTTTCCCCAAAAAGAAGGCTCTGCAATTAAAACATTATTAACTATAGCTTTAGGAACATCGTGATGTGAATGTCCTGCCATAATTATATCAATATCTTTTACCTGTTGTGCTAATTCTAGGGTGAGATTTGAATCAGGAATAGAGCCTGTTTCTTTCCACTCTTGAATATCGGTTAACCAAGCAGAAGCCAGCCTTTTATCTTTTGGTACTTTAGAAAAACCAGTATGTTGAACAATAGTAATTAAATCTGCACCATCATTTCGCATTTGAGGAATATATTTTTGAGCAGTATTTATGAGATTCTCAAAAGTTAATCCAGCTATATTTTCAGATGGCACCCAGTTATAAGTTGCAGGAGTAATTAAACCAAGAATACCAATTTTTATACCATCAACATTTTTAATGATATAAGGTTTAAAAGCAGGAGTGCCATCACTTTTTTGGATATTAGCACAAACTATGGGGAAATTAAGCTGACTTATCCAACGGGAAAGCACATTAGTACCATAATCAAACTCATGGTTTCCTAAAGTAGCAGCATCAAATTTGAGAGCATTCATTGTTACTGCCATCGGATGTACTGCTTCTGTGTCAATTCGATTATAGTAATAAGTTAATGGTGTCCCTTGAATAGTATCGCCGCCATCAATAAGTAGTAAATTAGGATTTTTAGCTCGTTCCTGTGCGATTAAACTAGCGACTTTTGCTAATCCCCATTCTGCGGGTTGGTTGGTATAGTAATCATAAGGCATAAGGTTGCCATGAATATCACTAGTTTCCAGAATGGTGATGGTTTTGGGTGGGGGTGTTGATGTTATCAAGGGAATAAATAGTAATATAAGTGTAAATAACAAAGGAAGGCAGAGTGCAGAAGGTAGAAGGTAGAAGGGAAAGAATAAGGTGAGAAGGTACAAAGTTTTTCATCAACTAATTAATTGTCAGGATTCCATATCAGGCTTTTAGCAATGATTAATTTTTAATCTGAAAATACAGGTCTAGAGCAGTGCTATATCTGGCGTTGGTGATTTGTGGCTATGATTATGCTTTAATGGCTATTGCCTAACTATTAACTGAAAAGCATTTTATATTTTGCCAAATTTAGGTTTCATATCAAATCCGTTTAATTGGACATAAAAAAAATCTTCAATCGTCATAACTACCCTCATCTTTGTAATTCTTTCTCCTCCTGACTCCTATCTTCCCCTCCTGGGAGGGGGAGGGGCGAGGGGTGGGTTGACTCCTGAGGACTCCTAACTTAACCATTCTATGGCTGTTTAACCGGATTTGATATCATAGCTTGATTCACCAACGCCGGGTTTGAATCCGCATATACATTGATTCTGTCTCCTGTATTCTGTCTCCTGTATTCTGTCTCCTGACTCCTTCTTCAAATAAATAAACCTGTTAAAAATAGTGGGATAGGTTCATACATTTATTCAGCAACGCCAAATTTATGTTTAACAACCATTCGCATATTTCCTGGTGGTGCCATAGTTAACCCTCTACGGACAGGTTGGATAGATTTATCGGAAACTAATTTGAGTTCGCATTTTGATAAAATAGTTGCTAAAACTAATTTCATTTCAAATAAAGCAAAAGCTGAACCGATACAACGACGACTCCCTCCTCCAAAAGGTAAATATTCATAAGGTGAAAATTGTCTTTCTAAAAAACGTTCCGGTTTAAATTTTTTAGGTTCAGGATAAATATCCTCTCTTTGATGAGTTAGATAAATAGAAGGAAGTACTACCATTCCTGGTTCAAGTTGATAACCCATAATTTCTACAGGTTTCTGGACAACTCTAGGAAAAGCAGTTATGACAATGGGATAGAGACGCAAAGTTTCTTGACAAACTGCGCTGAGGTAGGGAAGTTTAGTAATCGCAACTTTTTCTGGGTTAGCGGGAAGAGTAGCTAATTCTGCTAATAGTTTTTCCCGCACTAAAGGAATTTTATCAATCCAATATAATGCCCATGCTAATGCCGAAGCGGTAGTTTCGTGACCCGCAAACAGTAAAGTGAGCAGTTCATCCTTAATTTCTTCGTCACTAATACGATCGCCTGCTTCGTCACGCGCTTCTAGGAGTAAACTAAGGATATCATCACGATGATTTGCTTCTTCCCTAGCAGTTTCAATTTCTGCGAATATTAGCTCATCAACTTTTTGCCTTTTTCGTAAAAATCTACCCCAGGGACTCCAAGGACCCCAGTCTTTTTGCAAAAAACTGAAGAACAGAAAAGTGGAGGTGAGGGGAGAGCTAATGGAGTCGAGGACATCAGACAAAAGTATTCTCAGTTGTTCGTAACGTTCCCCTCGATCTAAACCAAATACCGCCCCAAGGATAACTTTTAGGGATATTTCTTGAGTAGACCTACGGATGGGGAAAGGTTTATTTATTTGCCAGCGATCTATAACATCGGAAGTAATATTATATATTAAGTCCCCATAAGTACGCATTCGATCGCCATGAAAAGGTGGCATTAATAATTTTCTTTGACGTTGATGGCGATCGCCGTTTTGCAGAAGTAGAGAATTTCTGCCCACAAGGTATTGTAAAGCACCATTACTACCACCTGAGCTAAAGGTATCAGAGTCAGCAGTAAAAATTTGTTGAATAGCTTTCGGGTTACAGAAATAGATAAAAGGAGTCTTGGAGTTAGTGTTGGTCCTGAAGATATCTCCGTATTGAGAATATCGCTCCTCTATTGTTTGTAAGGGACGAAAAATAAATTTCCAAGTCCGGACTCTTCGTTGTAGAGGGGACAATGCGGGGCCATCAGGTAATACCATTTTTGCTTTGTTGATTATGTCAGAGTTACTTCATCTATTTTGATTCATTTGTAAATGAGATGGGAGGATTTATTGGTTTAAAAACAACTATGTTGATATAACAGAAGGAAGAAGGAAGAAAGAAGAAGGAAGAAGGAAGAAGGAAGAGGGAAAAATCTTGTGTTGTCTGAGTTTGAAGATATGTCCGCGCTCTTTCCTTCGACTGTTATATATAGCAGTCGCCACTATAAGTTAGGACATCGGGTAATTATGATAATTCATAACGCGAGCAAGATGCTCTAATTGTCAAACACTAACCTGGCGGTTGCTATATTTAACGCCTCCGAATATTGTCTATCTCCAAATTTCCCTCCCATACATAACCTTGTCTGAGTTTGAAGCTTTTGATCTGTCCGCACCCTTTCCTTCGACTGCTATCTATTATCTATTTACATAGATTCCTCCCATAAGAAGTACAGAGATTAACAATTGAATTTCTGTAGTGCGAGCATCTTGCTCGCTATAGTATCTTGCCCGCTTCGGGGTGTACCTTAGAGTCTACTGTAATACCAATTATCATATACTAATTCTGTACTTAAGTAATACTTTAGTTATTAAGTAGGGTTTGCTGATTAAATATCAAAGTATTGACTGGTATTAGTTTGAGCAATTTTAGGTCTGGAAAAAGTGCGAGGTTTTAGGTGGTAATAGTTCAAAAATGAGCGGATTTTGGTCAAGAGTTGGCCAGAACAATCTTGGGACAAAACTTAGCTCCTATCTCCTCCAAATCCCCTACTTCCCCTCCTGGGAGGGGTTAGGGGTGGGTTGTCTCCTGTCTCCTACCCTCACCCATAAGACTTTTTCAGCAAACCCTAAGTAATTAACACTGGCCCGATCGCTTTTTTGCTAATTTGAGCCAAATTAATGTTAATTGTTTTTATGTTTACTTCGACCTAGGGGCAAACGGCCGTTTGCCCCTACTCCTCTACTCCCCCACTCCCCCACCTGACTCCTAATTCTTATATTGTCATTGAGAAACAGTAGAAATTTTATCTATATGATGTAATAAACCCAAAAAGTTTGAATAGCTAATAGCTATAAGAGCAGACTCCGGCCAAATATTATAGGAATCTAAAATTCCATTAGCTAGTCTAACTGGATTAAGAAGTTTCCTATAGAATAACTCCTGTGTGGCAAAGCTAATTACCACCTTTGTCTTTCTACTACAGAAAAATTGATAACGGTTAAATTTATGA
>NZ_JAAHGK010000338.1:0-6270 GCF_010672505.1 Okeania sp. SIO2B9
TGAGAACATTCTACAAACAACAATCTAAAACCAGACGTTCTTTTGAGAGACCTAACTATAGCTTTATATTCTGTTTCTGGGTCTTTCAATAAATTCTCATCCCAGTCTATTAAATCTTGGTTCATAGCTTTTGAGATACTCACACGGATTATGCCACGAATATACTGATTAATTTGTTAGTCTTATTTTGAGCGATCGCTTGCTTCATTTTCACCTCCCACGTTATAGTGCTTCAGGAAATGAATCAATTATTGCTCTATAAGCAATAGTAGAGAAAATTCCATATTCACCTCTCCAGTTATGGTGCTTCACAAAATGAATCAATTATTGCTCTATACGTAATAGTAGAGAAATCCCATATTCACCTCTCCAGTTATGGTGCTTCACAAAATGAATCAATTATTGCTCTATACGTAATAGTAGAGAAATCCCATATTCACCTCTCCAGTTATGGTGCTTCACAAAATGAAACTATTATTGCCCTATACGCAATAGTAGAAAAAATTCCATATTCATCTCTCAAGTCATGGTGCTTCAGAAAATGAAACTATTATTGCCCTATACGCAATAGTAGAAAAAATTCCATATACTACTGAACTTTCTGAGTAATACTTTCAACAGCTTTCTTAAACTCAGGAGTTCCCTTAATCAACGGATGAACATCATACCAACGTCGCTTTTTTCCCTCATCATCATAATAACAATATTCCAAAATACAGCGATTAAACATTAAACTGCGGTAATTATCATCATTAGGTACTTCCCTAGAAAATGCCACTTCAGCTAACCTTATCCATTGATTATCATCCACAGTTTTCCGATAAATATCTCTAGCATCTGTTATTGACCTGCGGATAGCATTTCTCGGAATTGGTAAATCATCTGTATAATCAAAAGCTGACTGAATTAATAATAGTAAATTCCGTACATGACCACCACTCATTATACAAAGTTGATTCAAAGTTTCTTCACTATCAAATAGGTCAATTTCTAGGGAAAGATTAGGAGCAAATCTTTCCTCTCGCTTGATAATTAACTCTTTAATTTTATTAAATCCTGGTTCGTATTTACTTCCATCAGGTTTCTGTACCATAATCATCGGTAAAACCTGGGGATATGTATAAAATTATCTCAAATCTGCTGCTCTATGGGAGTAGACCATAGAAATAGGAACTGTATAAATAATGTGACAGTTTAATGCTTTTAATTGTTCGGAGCGGTCTATAAAAATATGGTCGTGGTTAGTCCGTTTATCCTCTTGAATAACTGGCACTATTTGGTCTAGGTTATCAACTATTACTGCTAATTCTGTACAACCATTGGGTAAATTTTTCTTAGCATCATTAATAAATTCATTCAAAACTTTAATTAGAGTAACAGTGTGAGGATAAATTTTCTGCCGAATTTCCTGACGGAGAGTTGGTACTGCTCTTAAATTTGCCGTTATTTTAGCAAAAGCAGATATTGTTACATCAACATTTACCTTCTCAAAATCAATTTCTGTCAGAGCTAAATCCTTCAATTCCTGCCAACGATCTTTTAACCAATTAACTACAGAATTAGGTTCAGCAGCATCTTTTAAATCTTGCAATAAATGACGAGTACAAGCCAGTAAAATATCTGTATATTCCGCATCCTCCGCATCAATATCTTGTTCGTCCGCAGCAAAATAAACCACAAATATTTTCTGTGATTCTAGATATTGTTTAAGTCTGAGTAATTCAGTCGATTTTCCTGCCCCACGATGACCAGCATAAAGTTGACAAGTCATCCTATTTGAACGCTTAATTTTTCTGCCTAAATCTACTAAAACATCTCCATCTCCTCGGACTTTTTTACAGTCAACATAAAGAGGGTCTCCTGCTGGTAATGGTTGAAATGGATCGAAGGAGTTGTAGAGATTTGTTAGAAGTTCTTCTATGTCTATTTTTTGATTAGCCATAATAAGTCTATTAAGTAGTTGTTTAATTAATTGATAATGGATAATGAATAATTGATAATTACCTCATCCAAGCCCCCTAAATACCCCAATTTTCGGGACTTTTAGAAGCAAATTGACTCTTATTCCCCCCAAAGTTGGGGGGCTAGGGGGGCAAAATTCAGTTATCAGTTATCAGTTATCAGTTATCAGTTATCAGTCAAATAATTTTTGAAGGAAGTTTAGGGGAAAATTCCTAGCAAAAGTTTCCAACTAATCTGCATTAGAGGTTGCTTGAGAAATTTGCTACATCCAAGCCCCCTAAATCCCCCAATTTTGGGGGACTTTTAGAAGCAAATTGACTCTTATTCCCCCCAAAGTTGGGGGGCTAGGGGGGCAAAATTCAGTTAACAGCTAATTTCTCAACTGAACAGGCATAATTAAATAAGTCATTTTCACCCCACCCAATGGATTTAAAACCACCGGACTTGTAGCAGTATTTAACTGAATTGAAATTTCTGAAGCTGAAGGAATAGCCTTTAACCCTTCAATCAAATATTTCACATTAAAAGCAATTTCTTCCGGTTCATCAGCAGAAATTTGTGCTGCCATAGACTCTCTACCACTACCAACATCTTGAGCATCTACAGATAAAGAAATCTCCTGATTAACACTATCAATAGAACACTTCAAAATATTATTCTTTTGGTCAGCCAAAACAGCAATTCTTTCCACCGCTCCTAAAAATTCTTTCCTATTAACATTAATTTGATTAGTAAACTTATCAGGTAATAATTGTCCGTAAGCTGGATATTGACCCTCCAATTTTCTACTCGTTAAACATTGTTCTCCTAGCTCAAAAATTACCTGACCTTCATCAAATCTCAAGGCAACAGCTTCAGATGATTGACGCATTCCAATCATTCGTTCAACCTCTCGTAAAGCTTTTGCAGGAATTGTTACTTCAAACTCTTCAATTTCTTCAATCTCTTCTACTTCTGACTCACCCTCTGGTGCCACACTTTCAGTCTTAACAATTGCTAATCTATGACCATCAGTTGCTGCAAATTCTAAACCATCTTTTTGTACTTTTAAATGTACTCCTGTTAACACTTGTTTTGTTTCATCAGGACTTGTGGCAAATAAAGTTCCTCTCAAACCATTAATCAAAGCTTCCGGTGGTAAATTGACAACCTCCCCACCTTCCACATCTGGTAATTCCGGATATTCCTCTCCTCCCATACCTCTAACTTGATAACGACCAGATGTAGAAGTAAGAGTGGCGATCGCTTCCCCTTCATCATCATCAATGGTAATATTACCATCTGGTAATCTGGAGACAATATCATTAAATAATTTGGCCGGTAAAGTAAAACTCCCACCTGTTTCTACAACTGCCGGAAAATTTGAACGAATACCTAAACTTAAGTCAAACCCTGTTAATTCTAAGCGTTGATTTTCTACATCTGCTATTAATAAAACATTTGCCAATACTGGGTGGTTAGGGCGAGAAGGAACTGCACGACTGACCAGAGAAAGATTACTATTTAAGTCACTTTGAGTACAAGTTAATTTCATTGGAGTTTACTATTATTACTGGAACTAGAAGCTTTAAAAAAAATTTACCAATAATTTGGGTTTAAAGCTGCACCCTAGAAGGATAGCTTTTTATAGTCAGTGTAATAAGGTCTGAAGAACAATTGTTAAGCGAATTGTTACAGAAAAATCTGATGAGGAGACTTGACGAAAGAGGAAATTTTCACATGAGTGTGAAAATCCCCGCACCTTCAGGTGCGGGGAGGATGTCAACAGGGACTTAAATTCTAAAATTCTTAGGTTAAGTAATGTAGACTTCTAACTTAACATTCTGCCGACGTTGTGCTTAAGCGACAACGCGGGATTCCCTAAAATCACTCATAGAGACCTTCTGCTGCCTCTTGACAGAGGAGCTGCGCTAACATAGCACCTGCCTCCAAGATCGAAGCTCTTTTTGGCCTTACGGTCGCTCCACAGACTGAAACTGCTACCCCAGCAGCTTTATTCTTTTGAGAATAGCACATTATTTTAAGAACCGCATGGGTTGATTGGTTTTCCTCCCGACGCTCCCCTGCCAGGAGGGCAGGGCTGTTTCATTCTCACTCTAGGTGTAGACTTATAGAGTCATGAGCAGACTTTACCCCAAGTTTGGCCTAATATTAGCTTAACTGGCCATTTTTTGTGATGCAAAGCAGTGCGATCGCGTCGCGGTGTGTAGTACTATCGCCACCAACCAATGTCAAACTAACCCAGAAATTGCCCTCTGCTGTGTGATCGCAACTTCATATTAATTCAGATCAAAAAATCGATTTAATACCACACTTAAGTACAAACAGAAAGTATATATTTGAGATGATTACTCAAGTACGCGCTTCGCTGCTTTAATTCCAGCAAAACCATGTATCCTTAGTAGAGTTAACACCCAAGTTTTCGCTCATCGACAAATTGATGGCAGAAAAGCCTGATTTTTGAGGACTGAAATCTTCTTCTCAAATTACATCCTTTACCCAATTTAGTTGATTTTCAATTAACCAATGTCCTCGAATCCCAGACCCTAGACTAGCAGATAACCCTGAGAGAGAGCAAAGGTAATAACTGATACTTTCTACTGATTTTGACCCACGATTACCACTGGGTTTGACTCTGATTACACAACCTGCATCTTGCCATAAATCATCAAGATTATTCGGTATATGAAAAACCTCTACTTCTGTTATGGTCTTGCGATTTCTAGTTTTTTCGTCATTTATATACCTTTTAACGGTTTTGCTTGATTTAACTTGCTGTTCTATTTGTGCATATAATAATGGTTGATTCCTTTTAACTTTGACTAAATAATCATTTTGAGTTTCGATAATTCCCGCCACGGTTTTTTTTGGCAGTGTAAAGCATCAAGGGTAAAAACTACTCCTTTTAAGGGCTTTGTTGCACAAAAAACAAAAAAGAGGAATTAGGGTAAAAATACCTGTAAGTGGCACAAAAAACCAAAATCCTAATCCAGAGATGAGTAAGTCTAAACCAAAGTCTAAGTCCAAGTCTCGTTATAGAGTAAGCAATTGGTCTGAATATGATGCTTCTTTGAAACAAAGGGGGAATCTGACATTTTGGCGAGCGTGATTAAGTCATAGAGCAGTGGCTAAACCAAGAAAAAACTGGATGTCGGGGGGCATCTAACACCTACAGTAACGTCGCTATTGAATTAATGGCCACCCTGGCTACTCTATTTAACTTGGCAGGACGACAAACCGAGGGATTGTTGGAATCTATATTTACCTTAATGGAATTAGAGCTACCAGTACCAGATCACAGTATCTTGTCCCGTCGCCTGAGTAAATTGAATATTGAAATACCAGTAGTCCCACCCCGTCGCCCAAGAGGCCATGCATCTAGTCGTAGACTCTACAGGGGTAAAAGTGTATGGAGAGGGAGAATTGAAAACAAGAGTTCATGGTATAAGCAAACGTCGGACATGGCGTAAATTGCATCTGGGCGTCAATGAAGCAACTGGAGAGATTGTTAGTGCCGTGGTCACAACTAACAATAGTTAGTGACGATCAAGTATTTTCCGACTGATTGGAGGGAGTAGAAGGTGAGATTAGGCAAGTCTTTGGTGATGGAGCCTATGATCAATGCAAGTGTTACCTTGAGGCCAGTAACAGGGGAGCAAAACCAACCATACCACCCCGTAAAAATGCAATCATCTGGCATCATGGCAACTGTAAGGCTCCAGCTCATCCCAGGGACTCCAATCTTAGAGAGATTCGTAGAGTGGGACGTAAAAAATGGAAACGTGAGAGTGGATACCATCGGTGCTCCTTATCTGAGACAACAATGTTGAGGCTCAAAGTGATATTTGGAGGCAAGTTGCGACAACGAAAATTTGATACTCAAGCAGTGGAGTTGTTCATACAATGGTCTATACTTAATCGTATGATACAGAACTGTAAGCCAGAAAGCTATAAAGTAGAATTCTAATTAATTTCTCTCGCAGGGGAGTGTTGCGATCGCAACAAAGCCGCAACAAAGCCGTAATAAAATCTCAAGTTAATATCTGTGGAAAATGTGGAAAACCCAAAAAATCCCTATTATATCGATGATTTCATCAATAAATACCCTGTGGAAAACCTGTGGAAAACTTAATTTTTGTTCTCCTGTATTATGTTATTCATACAATCTATGAACTCAGAAACTTGAAAATATTGAAACCCACATTCCGCACGACAAAATGTAGTACATAAAGAGGGGGGACTTGAGTAAGTATTTAGACTCAAGAAAAAAAACCTCAAACTGTAATTCTAGACAAGAGGTGAAGATCA
>NZ_JAAHGK010000339.1:0-6259 GCF_010672505.1 Okeania sp. SIO2B9
ATAATATATTCCAGATGTGCAAGCAAACTATCAGGAATATTTTGATAAATAGTATCTATTGATACAAAAATACTAGGAATTCCCTTAATATGTTTGCTTTGTATGAGTCATATTCAGATTCATTTATTGTGCCTAATTTAGAGGTTAAAAGTCAATTTTTATCTTTAGAGTCAACTATACAGGAACTACCTCTGCAAGACTTTCAAATTGTATCTAGCTACCTTGGGAAAGATATTGCAACTGTGTTTGAAGCCAACCCTTTGCTGCCTGGTGTGATTTTGAGAGATCGGCAAGATAAATTAGTTGGTATGATTTCCCGAAGATTATTTTTTGAAAAAATGGGAAGTCGCTATGGTATGGAGATGTTTTACAAGCGACCTATAGAAGCTTTATATCATGTCTCCAAAACAGATATATCTATTCTTCCTGGTAATACGTTGATAGTAGAAGCAGCACAAAAATCTTTGCAGAGACAGCCTGAGTTATTATATGACCCAATAGTTGTAGAAATAGAAGCTAATGTTTATAGACTTTTGGATGTGCATCAGTTATTAGTCGCTCAGTCAAATATTCACGAACTTACGAATTATCTACTACAAAAACAAACTCAGGCAAAAGCTATTCAAACGGAGAAAATGGCAAGCTTGGGAAGAATGGTTGCCGGGGTAGCCCATGAAATTAGAAATCCTGTTAACTGTATTTGGAATAATTTAATATTTCTAACTTCTTATTTAGAAGAAATTACTAAGCTTTTATCTGCTTATGATCAAATATCAGAGCCATCTCCAATTATCAATCGAATTAAAGAACAAATAGATTATGATTCTTTACAGGAAGAATTAGCTGAGACGACTCAAGGTATTAAATTGGGTTCGGAACAACTTCTGAAAATTGTGAATAGTCTTCGCAATTTTTCTCACATGGATGAGTCTCAAAAGAAACAAGCATATATCCATGAATGTATAGATAGTAGCTTACTTATTTTAAATAATCGTCTTAAAAATGGTATCAAAATTCTTAAGAATTATTGTACAAATTTACCAATGATTAGTTGCTATTCTGGTCAACTTAGCCAAGTATTTATGAATCTAATTAGTAATAGTATTGATGCACTTAATGAAAAATTAGCTGAATTGGACTTGTGTGATTGGCAACCTCAAATTGAAATAAGCACAGAAGTCATAGTTAGGAAAGAGTCTGATTGGTTGACTATTAGAATAGCTGATAATGGGCAAGGTATTCCTCTAGAAATACAAGATCGAATCTTTGAAAATTTTTTTACCACTAAACCTGTAGGTAAAGGAACAGGTATGGGTCTAGCTATTTGTTACCAAATTATTACTGAAAAACATGGTGGAAAGCTTAAACTAAATTCCTTACCAGGCAAGGGTACTGAATTTGAAATTATTATACCAATAGTTTAATTGAATACTGTTCACGCTCTAGAAAAGAAAAAATATAAATCAGACAGTCCTTACTGAAAAAAAAAGAGCAGAGGATCTTTACCAAGAGAATTTATTAAAAGTCTGAAGCGGAAATTATAGATGTATTATTTATAGATATATTATTTCCAATAGACATCTCCAGAAATTAGATTTTCACCTATGACAGGATAAGGGTTTCAGATTCTTTTTCAGATATATGTAATAGTAGTATACTGCAAATTATAAAATTTTTAGGGTAAAAACAGAAGCTCAAATCCTACCTAAATATACTCTTTCCCTACTTTTTTTCAAATTTTTTAGTGGTAAATGGCAAAACTTCTGTTATACTTGAATTACTAGGTGGAGTTTCCAGGGATTTTAAACCTGTGGAGAAGATAAGTTACAGACTGGGGTCAATGGTCTTCAGTGTTTGCGCAGCATTGCGTCAGCACGCGCAGGAAGCTAGCTCCAAAGCTCAAAATACCGTTTTGGGTAAGTTTGGGTAAGTTTAGTCGAATGGTATCCTATCATATTATATACTTTATACTTTCAACTGAACTTCTTAACCATAAATACTCTTTACCGTGCCAAATCGAAATTTCTTAGTTTCTTTATTCATTACCCTTGGCCTATGGGGCACTACAGTGAAACCGATGCTGGGACAAGCATTAGTTCCTCACATACTACAGCTAAACTCAGCTCAATTGGAACAAACGGGTTTAAGTTTAGCTGAGGAAGCTGTACAGTTAGCAAGATTTCAACAATTTGAGTTAGCTTTATCAAGAGCTGAATTGGCCACTGAGTTAGCCCCAAATAGTCAACAGACCTGGGCACTATTAGGCAGTCTTTACATTCAAGCTGAAGAGTTAGAAGAAGGTATTACAGCTCTAGAACAAGCTCAAGAACTCGATCCAAGTAATGCTGATATTCGATTTATTCTTGGTAGAGCTTACTTTCAAAAAGCTGAGTATGGAGAAGCTATCAAGCAGTTAAGAGCAGGTTTGAAGTTCAAACCAGATAGTCCTGGTGCTTTATTCGATCTAGGTAATGCTTATTACAAACGTGGTAAGTTTAAAAGAGCGATCGATCAATATGAAGAAGCTTATTCCCTCGAAAAAAATCTATGGCCTGCAATTAATAATATTGGCTTAGTTGAGTACGAGATGGGAAATGTGGATGATGCGATCAGAAAATGGCGTGAAGCTATCTCTTTAGATAGTAAGGCAGCAGAACCACTTCTAGCGCTATCAGTAGCTCTTTATACTAAAGGGGATAAACAACAAGGTTTTGCTATGGGAGAAAAAGCTCTACAACTAGATAGTAGATATGCAGATATTGATTATCTTGACCAAAACTTGTGGGGAAAACGCTTGCTGGAGGATGCAAAAAGGTTTTTCGCAACTCCGCGTATTCAGGAAACCTTAGCTCAAATAGAAGACTTACCTCCCTCGTCTCCATCTCAGGTATCTCCATGATATAGGGTCATCTTCAATATTTAACTGTTGCAGAAACCTCACGCCATTATCAAGTAGCTAATCGTAAAATAGCTAGATGTCGAGAGTATTTTTTGCACAAGCTATCCTGCGCGGCAGTCCCTACAATGGGAAGATATCCCACAATAGGCTGCCTTAAAATAGTCAATGAAAACGATAATTATCGGAATGTTCGATGGAACATCCCTGCTTTGTATTTGAGGAGTGTTGTTCTTTTCAAGATTTTTCAAAATTATAGCGGTTTTCATTAACATAGAATACATCTGTCAGGTCTGTAACTTATTAAACTTAAAACATACTTATATTTTGTCTATAGTCTACCTTTGTGAAAATCGCTATAAGTATTCGCGATTATTTTTTTCACTTAAGATGGAGATATTGCTAGCAATTTTTCTACACTTCAAATAAAAGTAGCTTCAGCATCCATCAATTCTTTATTTTTCTCAAAAATTAACATTGCTGGTTTATCTTGGTCTGTCAGCTTCTGATAATAATTAAGAATACAAAACCAATGTTCAAACTTGACATCCTCTCCGGCCTGAAAGCGCGGATATTTCTAATGTTCAGGTAAAGTTTCTACTACAAAACTTAAGAAATACCTATTAGTGGGACTTACACACAATAAAGCCAGAAAATAGGCTCAAATATAGATGGGCAGAGGCTTTTACGTCAAAAATGCATAAATCCTTAATTACCAAGGGTTCTAGGCATTTTTAGGGCATTGATGTAATTTCCTTATCTAGACTGACACGAGCGCCATTTTTCGACCTAAAAATTTTTAAGTCCCATTATAGAAGCCATTTGGTATCTTTGTGGGCGATTCAGCTTTTTGCGAGGACTCAGGAGTCAGGAGAACCGAGTCAGGAGGTGGAGGGAATGAATATGGGAAAAAGGTAGAAAAATACTCCCCAGCTCCCTGTCTCCCAACCTCCCCATCTACCCATCTATTTTGAAAGGGGAAAAAGGTAGAAAAATGCTCCCATCTCCCCATCTCTTTTTAAATAGCTCTCAAATGGTTTCTATAAATTGATGGGGGGATAGTCAGGAATTAGACCTCTGGTAAAAGTATGAAAAGTTGGTTTCAATCATACTATCCGGCGATCGCTAACTCGATCTATAAAAAAATATTTTCACCTCTTTCAAACTCTCGATAATTTGTGACAAATTGGAAAAATGTAGGTTGCTCAAACCACTTTAGTGATAAATAATATTTTTTCAGATCAATTAAAGTTGGTATAATTGCTAAAACCTCGAAAATATAAAAATTTTATTTTTTTTCCTTCTGTCAAAATAAGCTATGACAAATTATCAATATCAAGTTGGTGGATGTTTGCCAATTGATTCTCCTACCTATATTAAACGTCAAGCAGATTTAGAATTATATCGTGGATTAAAAGCAGGAGAATTTTGTTATGTTCTTAATTCTCGACAGATGGGTAAGTCTAGTTTGCGAATACAAACTATGGAAATTTTACAAACGGAAGGAATTATTTGTGCTGGTATCGATTTAAGTGCAATTGGTAATTTAGACATTACTCCCGAACAGTGGTATGCAAGTGTAATTGACAGTATTATTAGTAGTTTGGATTTATACGATCGCTTCGATTTAACAAGTTGGTGGTTTGAGCATAATAATTTATCTTATGGGCAGCGTTTTAGCAAATTTATTCAATCGATTATTCTCAAGTTAATTTCCCGAAATATTATAATTTTTATTGATGAAATTGATAGTACCCTTAGTTTAAAATTTCAAGTAGATGATTTTTTTAGGGTGATTCGCTCTTGTTACGACAAAAGAGGGCAAAATCAGGAATATAAACGTTTAACTTTTTCTTTTTTTGGTGTAGCTACTCCTGCTGATCTAATTAGAGATAAAATTGGGAGTCCTTTTAACATTGGTCGTGGAATAGAATTAACTGGTTTTAGTTTTAAAGAAGCTCAACCTTTAGTAACAGGATTAGCTACAAAATATAATAATCATCAACAAATATTACAAGCAATATTAAATTGGACTGGGGGGCAACCTTTTCTGACTCAGAAGCTATGCCAACTCATCCTAAAATCTGAGTCTTTTATTCCCCTTGGTAGGGAGAAAGAATGGGTAGAAAATTTTGTCCGAAGCATGATAATAGATAATTGGGAAAGTCAGGATGAACCACAACATTTACGGACTATTCGCGATCGCCTCTTATTAAGTAATCAACGTCAGAAGTTATTATTGTTATATCAAAAAATTTTGCAGACAAAAGGAGTAAAAGTTAATCAAAGTCCTGAACAATTAGAATTAAGATTAACTGGGTTAGTTATTCATAACCGAGGTAAATTAAAGGTTTATAATCGCATTTATGAAGCAATTTTTAATCTAAATTGGATAAATAATGTTTTGCCAGAAGCGGGAATAGTAAAAGATAGTAAATATCTGCGAAATTCGGATACTAACTTATTAATAAATCGGCAGGAATATCGAAATAGTCAGATATTGTTGAACAAGGTAAAAAATTATTGGGTTAAAGGTGTTTTAGAAACTTCCTTGCACGGCAAAGTATTAATTGAACTAGGATTAGAAGAACGAAAAAATGCAGTAAATCGTCCTTGGGGTTTACTATGGTCAGACTTAGAAAATCCCCAGCAAAAATTACCGCCTGGTACTCGAATTATTGATAAATTTGATGAATTAGGCGCGGGGCGAACTTTATTAATTTTGGGTGAACCTGGTTCTGGCAAAACGACAACTTTATTAGAATTAGCACGAGATTTAATTAATAGAACTGAAGCTGATTTAACTCAACCAATACCTGTTGTTTTTAACTTGTCTTCTTGGGAAGGTAAAAAACAAGCGATCGCTGATTGGTTAGTTATAGAATTACATACTAAATATCAAGTTTCTCAACAAATTAGCAAAGCTTGGATAAAAGAACAAAGGTTACTTTTACTACTTGATGGTTTAGATGAAGTTAGTAGAGAAAAACGAGAAGATTGTGTAGATGCTTTGAATAAATTATGTCAAGAATACGGGCAGACAGAAATAGTAGTTTGTAGCCGGATTCGTGATTATGAAGCTCTTGCAAGTCAATTAAAATTTCAAGCAGCTATTTATTTACAGCCCTTAAGTTTAGAGCAAATTCAAGAATATTTAAAAAATGCAGGTTCAGAATTAGCAGCAGTCAGAAAAGCATTAGAATCTGATGTTAAATTGCAAGAATTTTCTCGGTCTCCTTTAATTTTAAGTATTATCAGTTTAGCTTATCAAGGAATATCAATTGAAGAGTTACCTAGTCGCAGTAATGTTGAACTCAGAGAACATTTATTTAATGCTTATATTGAGCGAATGTTTAAGCGGCA
>NZ_JAAHGK010000034.1:0-15086 GCF_010672505.1 Okeania sp. SIO2B9
ATATGAAACAAACTAACTCAATATTTACTCAACTATATCAGACTCTCAATCAAATAATTGTCGGTCAAAATATACCTATTCAACAATTATTTGATTGAGAGTCTGATATAGTTGAGTAAATATTGAGTTAGTTTGTTTCATATTAATTCAGTTATTAGTATATATATAATGATAGGTAGTTCCAAATTCATCTGATCTTGTACCATTTGCCAAAAGTAATGTTATTGCAGAAGGAATAACTAAGAAGGAAGAAGCAAGAAGAAAGAAGAAAGAAGAAAGAAGTTTTATTATTTATCTGATTTTAAACCATTTGCCAAAAGTAATCTTATTGCATAAGAAAGAAGTTTTATTATTTATCTTCTGTATTTATCTGATTTTAAACCATTTGCCAAAAGTAATGTTATTGCAGAAGGAATAACTAAGAAGGAAGAAGCAAGAAGTTTTATGGCTTATCTTCCATATTTATCTGATTTTAAACCATTTGCCAAAAGTAATCTTATCGTAGAAGGAACAAGGAATAACCGAAGCTGGAAGAGGAAATAAGTTTTATTATTTATCTTCCGTATTTATCTGATTTTAAACCATTTGCCAAAAGTAATCTTATTGTAGAAGGAACAAGGAAGAAGTTTTATGGTTTATCTTTCGTTGTTTCTGCTGCTGAGTGCTACACAAACAGTTACTTCATCAGTTCTAATTATCAAGACTGTTGCTATATAAATCAATTTTTGTATCAATAATTTGTAGGGGTAAATTACCATTTAGCAATGGATAATTGATAATTGATAATGAATCGCGCTTTAGGTTGAAAGTCTCTCCTTTTAAGGATAAAAAGAAATAAGATTTCCGCGCTAGGTTCAATCCTCTCAGTTTTAACCAGAGGTAATTATCCATTATCAATTAATGATCTCAAATCCGTTTAATTCGGTATAAAAAAATGTTCCATCTTCAACCATTACCAAATATTTCTCGATCTCCCCATCCCCCCACATTCCCCTCCTGGGAGGGGTCAGGGGTGGGTCCCATCTCCCCACCTCCCCACCTAATTACACTGATACTACTGGATTTGATATCAATCCCTACTCCCATTAACCATCAACAGAAGATCGACCGCTTTTTATACCATTAAAAGAGAATGCTTGAGACCAAAAAAAATCGGTCAAAAATTCCTTTTTGCTTTGTTTTCAACTTGAAATATTTTCTCCCACTTATCTAACCAATTTAATAACTCTGATTCAGTAATTTTTCGTTTTTGAGATTGAATTTTTAGGACTTTTTCTAATTCTATTGATCGCTCTCCAGTTTGCTGTATCCAAGCATCTATCAAAGATTTATCTTCAACTATATTTTCTCCTAGTCCTAATTTCTTTTGCAGTTGAATTTTTTGCTCTTTCCCTGTAGTTTCTAAAATAAATTCCCGACTTTCTGCTTTTTGTAATACTCCTGCTAAAGCTTGAATATAAGCTTGACTATTATCAATTATTGGTGCTGATAATTTTATCGGTTTAGCAAAACGACGATTTTGAGTAAAAATTAGGATAACTAAAATAATTAAACCCTGAATAAAAATTGGAAATAAAGGAGTTTCAACCAAATAATTCACTAAACTTTCTCCCAACTCCTCCTTAATTACTTCTTGGTCTTTATAACCATGAATATATTCATCTACTAAAATTCGTTGTTGACCTTGAGTAACAAGTTGAGCTAAAAATTCATAATTTCCAGGTATATATTGATAAGCATTCGCAGCTAAATATTGAGTAGTAGCTAAGATAATTTTTCCTTTACCAAACTGTTTTTGCCAAACTATAGCACCGTAGCGATCACCTAATAACTTCTCTTCTTTTTGTTGCTCAATTTTTATTGCCCTGCGACTTGTTTCTATTTCAACTTTTCCTACTTCCGTATCATGGATAGTAGTAAAATCTGCCTTTGTTACCTGTTTTTTAATGCCTAAAATTACCAAAATATTCCCAGATTTTACCCAATTTTTTATCTGAGCATTAATTACTCGATTTTCTAGTTGACTATTAACCTGCAATAGAGTAACTGATGAGTTGATATCTTGAGTATTTTCTAAATCTATAAATGGTTTTTCCCAGCGTTGAATATCCGCGCCTTTTTCTAACATAAACTTGTACCAAGCACCATATCCATCTGGGGCACGACTATAAGTAGAACCGCTATTTAATTGATTACTTACTGGGGCAAAAAAAACAGTCATTATCATAATTGAAATTAGAGCTATCGCTCCAAATACCCAAAATTTATTAGTTTTTTTCATCTCTGATTTGTTGATAAGCTTCCTGGCATTCTGCAAATACAGCAGCAGAAACTTCTAAGTTACCAAATAATAACTGCTGATGAGTAATGAATAATTTTTGATATGGTTTAGGTAGAGATAACTGCTGAATTAATTCTAAATATTCTCCATCAGTGCGACTAGGTAGATCGGAAATAATACCCCGGTCATTTAATCCTTGTAACATTGCCATATATAAACAACGACAAGCCTCTCGATAATTGCCTATTTCTTGGCATTTTTGTGATTTATTTAACCAAGCTGTTACTGATAATTCTAGTTGAGATTCTGCTCTAATTTCTGTTGTTAAGTTGATTTTATTACGGATACCATAAATATAAGAATTTAACAGTCTAATTATTTGTATAGCTACCCAGCTCAACAGAAAAGCAAAAAATAGCCAAGCCATCGCTTTAGCAATCATTAATATTATGGGATTATCCCACCAATAAGGCAAATCTACCCCTGGTAATTTAGCTGCTGTTTGAGAAGTTTGAACTTCCCACCATTCGCCAAATTTTTGTTGTAACTTTTGGAATTGCCAACCTAAACTATCTTTTTCAAATGAATTTTCAGACATACTTAACTTTCATCTCGCTCTGGTAGAAAATTTGTAGAATTAGCCATAGGAATTTCAATAATAAATTCAGTATATTTTCCCGCTTGAGTTTCAACTTTAATACTGCCATGATGTTGTCCAACAATAATTTTATTAACTAGAGATAAACCCAAACCTACTCCTTCTCCAGAAGGTTTAGTAGTGAAAAAAGGGTTGAAAATTTTATCTTTAATTTTTGAGTTTATTCCTATACCATTTTTATCTTGCTTGTTTAAAACAATTTTCACCATCAACAGATACTAATACCTTAAAGTTATAGCTCTCCAGAACAGTAATTGCTAATTTCAAATCGATTGGATTATCATCCACAATTAAAATAGTAGTATTTTTCTCCCGATAATCAATACAATTAGCGACTTGATCCATTTTATTTATACCTATTTTGCATTTGATAAATTTGGCGATTAATTTGATTAAATTATCAAACTATAGCAATATGATTTTAGTTGTGAGATGTTGGAGACTTTTAGGGAAAAGGAGATAGAGAACATGGAGATAGGGAAGAAGAAAAAACGAATATATCAGGACTTACGCACGGATACTAAATCGAGTGAGGGCGCCATTCGGAGCTTTGCGGAACGCAAATGCCATTTGCTTCGCATAACTATCGTTAACGCCCCTACATATGGCGTTTTCAAGGTGAAGCATGCGTAAGTCCTGTATATGTGAATAAGATAACTGCTATATTCTATACTTTAAAGAAACACCTCAATTCTTGCATCTAACTCCTGATTGCTATATTAACGTAAGCATTTCCTGCGGAATGCTTACACATTAACTAATCTTTTGTACAAAATTACTAACAGCTTTAATAAACTCTTCTGTTGACTCATAAGGTAAAACATTTCGCCCTGATATTTGACAACCTTCTCCTTGAAGCAACAACTTTAAATAGCTATTAATTCTTTGCTCTGGTGTTTCAGTTTGCTCAGTTTTACTAATAGTTGATGCTTGCTTTCCTACTAATACTAAAGTAGGTTGATTAATTCGAGAAATATCTTGACTAAAATCCTGTCTCCAAAACCCTGCTAAAAAAGAAAAAACAGCATATTGACTTTGGAGATTTTTTGCTCCTTTTTCTAAAGTATCTAACCATTCTTTATCTACTAGATATTCATCAGCAAATAATTGTTTTTTAGAAAAAGAATCTAAAAATTTTCGACTGCGTGCATAGCGATAAAAAACTTTACCAATAGGTGAATAAAAAAGATTCCATCTTAATTTTTGACTCACAAATGAATCAGCTTTTGTCATCAATTCCAACTGAGGCGGACCCGATAATATTAAACCATCAATTCAACTTGATTCTTGCTGTAGTTTGACCAGAGATACAGCCACAGGAAACAAAGCACCTTGTACAACTAAAATTACTGGTCTTTGTACAACCTTCTCTAAAAAATATTGTAATTGTTCAGCCCAGTCCATAGGATAGTAAGCCACAGATGGCATATCACTTTCACCACACCCTAATAAATCTGGACTATAGATAGGATTTAGTAAACTTTGCTCCTGCCATAAAGAACAAAATCGATGCCAGAAATTTTTAGATAAACCTACTCCAATAGGATGCAGTAATAGTAAAGGTATAGTAGAACAATTTCCTTCTTTCTGAGGATAAAATTCGTAAGCACAGCGGTATTTTTTCCAGGTATAAAATTCTTTCATCTGTCAGATAATGAAATATTTTTTGCATATATTCATAACATAAATATATAATAATTCTGACACATAAAGGAGAATTTTGTCCAGGAATAAAACCATTGGTTATGAGCCTGTACGATGAAGGAAACATGACCTCAGGTAAACTTCGAGAATTTTTATCAGATATTGGTATTTCAATGTCAGCAGAATACCTATCAAATTTATTAATCAAAAATCAATCAGGTTTTGAAGTTGAATAGCTTCTATATTCCTGAACAGAATCAGTATCAAAACTTACAGCGCTTTTCAAATTGATGAACCACATCTTCACAAGCAAAACCTTGTAGGGACCTTCCATGGAACGTCCTTACTGTGGTCTATCCAAATGAAAACCACTGTAACACAGTTCCTCTTTCTAACGGTGTCGGAACTTTTACTGAAATTTCGCTGGATTTTGATGCTAAAAAGGCATCTAAACTTGCTGAAAATAGATAAATTCTATATCCAAAACCAAAATCGGAACTTTATCACTTCAGTTGGCATTTCCTGACACCTCCTCTATCATTGCGCCAATTTCGGGAGAGGTCTAATCAGAAACGAAGAGATGGCGATTTGAAGTCCTTGCCAAATGATGATGGCGTTGACTAAAAAATGTCTAAGTACCGTTATGATCCCTCATGTGGCATTTGTCCACGAGCTACAATATTGACGGAAGTGATATGCCCATCTGAAGACAAAATATTGACGATTGCTTTTCCAACACTAGAAGGAGGCATTAAACGAATATCATCAGGATCGCTCCCAAAACCAAACGACTCTCTTATTTTAGCGATCCGACTCTTTACTATATTCTCATCATATAAACCCGTATCACACCCACCAGGGCGGATATTTGATACATAGATTTTTTCAGGAGCAAGTTCTAAAGAAATTGCATTGGCAAATCTACTTATTGCACCTTTTGCAGAATTATGGACTGAACCTGATACAAACGATCTTATTCCGCTCATTGAAGAGACAATACAAATACGGGTTTCAGCTTGCTTACGAAATCTTGGCAATAACGCTTGAAGCGTCATGTATGTGCTTTTCAATACAGATAATTCAGCATCAATAAATTCTTCCGAAACTTCATCAATTTTTAAATATGGATTATTGTCCCTGATTTTAACTGTACCAGCACCTAAACCAAGGGACTGTACCCAATAAAGAGGAATGTCATTTGAAACACTTGCAAGTTTGATTTCAGTTTCTTGTTTGTCTAAAAGATCAATAGTAGATATTTCGACTTTAGCTCTCGGAATACTTCTCGTAATCCAATCTTTGACAATTTTCAAATTTTTTCCGGATCTAGCCACTAAATGTACTATAGCTCCAGCTTCGGCACATGAAAAAGCCGTACTGGCACCTAGATTTGCTTTATACTCATCACCATTATGTATAACTGGAGTATGGGAAGATTCGTTGGTTACAATATCACGAAAAATATGCCTTACAGGTTTAATCCCTACACCAGTAATTAATACTCTGATGTTTTCTAATTTCTGCATACATGTATTTCCTTTAGTTCACTAAACTCTAACTTGATCATGACTTACGCAGAACCACCATATCTAGTAGGGGCACTTTCCGCAAGGAAAGCATTCCGGAGGAAAGCGCCCCTACAGGTGGCGTATAAATTGATATTTTGCGTAAGTCCTGGAAGCATTTCAACCACAGGATTTTGGTATAGACGAAATTACTGATTTTTCCCAAACACCAGGAGACATAATTCTTCTAGACCGCGATAATTTTACCGCTATCAACAGTGACTCAGGAAAAGGTTTCAGCATACCAGGTGAGTCATTGTCTACAACAGTAACAATGGTAACTTATTCTATAATCCTCTAATGGTAGTGCAACAGGTTTCAGTAGTGGTGTTCAATTTGCAACTTTAACAGGTAGTCCATTGTTAGAAGCAGAAGATTTCTCAATCAGAAATTAGCGATCGCTCTTTGGTAAGAGTCAGACATTAGATATCTCCAAAAATTATAGCGCTGCGCGCAGGCAACAGGCAACAGTTCCGGAAGGCAATAGGGGGAATAAAAAGCTGATCATATAAGACTTTTAGCGATTGGAAAATTCCTGCAATTTGTAAATATGCCAGCGCACATTGCTATAATACTTTTTCAAGTAACCTTTGTAGAGACCTTCCATAGAAGGTCTCTATATTCTTTTTCAATATTTCAATAATGGGACTTAAAGATTTTATGGCCGAAAAATGGCTGAATGTTAAAATGCAAATTGCAACGATATTATTTATTTTATCGATCATTATAGGAGTTTCCTTATATGTCTGACTTTTCTTCCCTAGACCTAAATCAACCTATAGAACAACCTTCCATCATAGACACCCTCCGTCAACCAATATGGATAGCACTCTTCACCTCTGTGGGCATCCATGCTATATTAGGAATTAACCTACCAAAATTATCCCTATTCTCTGAGAAAGCCAAATTACCACCAACAGTAGGATTAGTAGAATTAACACCAGAACAACTTGAACTCCTCCCTCAACCAGAAGAACCAGAAATTACATTCTCAACCATACCAACACCATCCAACCTTTCCCCTATTTCACCACCATCTCCGAGTGAACTACCTGTTGTCCCCGAATCATCATCCTCAGAATTACCAACAATACCTGTAGACCCTTCAGATTACAACTTACCAGAATTACCACCAGAAGATTCTACTACCTCATCCTCTTCTACCCGCTCAAGATCCACTCCTTCCGTCTCTAGGTTGCCCAGAAATCCATCCCCAAGCGAATTTTCCTACAATTATCCATCTATTATACCAGGTAGGTCGTCATTACCAACAACACCAATATCTCCACCCCCACTACCTAGTACAAATAGTCAACCAGCAGAGATATTTCGAGTTGACCCACAACAACAATCAAATCAAAATCAAATAGATGAATATCAACTCAGAAAAAACTTGAACTTGACAGATAAAGTCTTTGACTCAGGTTTATCACGTCGTCCAACTCTGGAGATCGACCCTCAAGAGCAAACTTCTATAGTTGAAAACTCAACTGGGGAGTCATACTCAGCTAATTTAAAATTGCCTCCACGACGTTACCAAGATAAAGTTGAAAATCAAATTGCTATTGCTCCAAATAAAAATGATACCGATACTCAAACTCAAACAGAGAAAAAACCTATAGCAACAGCAACTCCTCAAACTCCTCCAACACCTCCAACACCAGACCCTACAAAAAAAGGTAGACTGCCAGAAGCACCAATAGTTAGGCAATTACGAGAAGGAAAGACTATTCAGGATATAGCAGAAGAAACAAAACAACAACAAAAGGTAGCTGTTGTCACTCCCCCACCAACTGAAACTAATAAATCTCAACTAGAAATTGAGGTTCAGGAAACTCCTGCTTTTGCTCCAACTCCTAAACCATCTCCCACACCAAAAGAGTTTAAAGGTTCATTATTAGAACAATTTGAACAACAAAAGCAACAAAAAGTTACTGCGACTACTCCCGTCCCTCAATCATCTCCAACACCTGAAGAAAATGTAGCTGCTACTACTATCGAAGAAACAAAACCACCAACACCTGTAATAACACCTGCTGTTGAACCATCCCCACCAGTACAGCAGGAACCTGAACAATCTCCAACAGTACAGCAACAAGCAGAATTTCAAGGTTCACTGTTAGCAAAACTACAGCAACAAAAGCAAGAATATGCTGCTGTCAATGAAGAATCACAATCAAGGGATATCGCTTTAGGTGCTGTGGGTGCTTATCTACAGTGGGCAATAGAATTGGGATTAGAAGAAGATAATTTGACTGAACCTACAACTATTGCTGATACTTATCCAGAAGCAGCTTGTGGGCAAAAGTTAGAAGGTAAAGCTGCTGTGGGAGTATTAGTTAGTCCAGATGGCGGTATTACCGATGGACCAAAGTTATTGCTAGAAAGTGGTCATTCAGTGCTAGATGAAGCAGCTATAGATGCAGTTAATAATCAATCATTTTCCAGTAGCGATCGCTCAAAACTTTATCAATATGAATTTAATTTTGATAGTTCTAACTGTAGTACAGCAAAGTCAACAGAAACAGAAGCGGAAAATACATCTGTTGGAGAAACATTACCAAATCAGGATGGGCAAGAGGAGGAAGGTATACCTATTGAAGTGATGCCACCAGAAGCTGAAACAGCACCAATAGAATAAGGACATAGTAATCTTATAGCAGTTTTCACCCTTAGTAGACCCTTGTAGGGAGTTCCATGGAACTCCCTACAAGGGTTTTTATTCTTAGGAGTGTATTCTATCTTTCTGAAAACCGCCATAATATAATTTTAGGATAATTATAGCGCTGTGCGCAGGCAACAGCTCATCTGGCAACAGCTCCGGAAGGGGGAATAAAAAACCGATAATATAAGGCTTTTAGCTATTGGACACCTCTTGTAATTTGTAAATATGCCAGCGTACATTGCTATACTTATAATAAAGTTTTTGTTTGTAGTTGGGCTTTAGCTCTTACAATACTTATGTATTAGGGATAGAGCAAAACTACGAAGCCCTATTATAACTATTATACCGTAAGCGTAGCTCCCCTGAAGGGGGCACATGATATAAAATACAGCGCTTTTCAAATTGATGAACCACATCTTCACAAACAAAACTTTGTAGGGACGTTCCATGGAACGTCCCTACTGTGGTCTACCCAAATGAAAACCGCTGATCAACAAAAATATTTCTACCTCTAGGTAATATTAGGCCCTCTTTTCAAAACAAGAGAAAATTTTTTATTATCAAAAAACTATATACCTATAAAAAATGCTCATGTAAACTCAGTGCATTTTCATTTGATTTCTTTAATTTCTGGGTCTGGGTGAAAATTAAGTAAAAAATGTCAGAGCTAGACCAAATAGTTTAATTGTTGAACAATATTTGATCGGAAAATAATAAAACCTAAAAGGCTTACTAAAAAAGCTTTTGAATTGAATATAGCCATACCATAAAATAGCTCAAATACTATATATATAGTTCAAAACGAGCACGGAGGGATTCGAACCCCCGACACCCAGAACCGGAATCTGGTGCTCTATCCACTGAGCTACGCGCCCTCATACTGATATTAACAATAGCATCTTAAGTCTCAAATTGGCAATAGGAAAAGCTATTATTTTTCTATGATATCATGTCCGTTTAATAGCGTGATAAAAAACTTTCTTCTTCCCTCCTGACTCCTGAGGAGGTCTTCCTGACTCCTTCATGGTTATTTATAAGTATTCAACCGGACATGATATGATTCCTATTTTTGTTGTTCTAACATTCAGCAACTATCAAATCTAGACTCGATCTGATAAACTGTACATTTTGTATCCGTAATATTTTGGTCGAGAATCTAATCTAACATGAAGCCAAGCCACTCCGCCACCTGCTGTACTGACCCAAAGCGGGTGGTCTGAAATCTTTTGTTGCACAGTTTGTCCCACAATTCGCCACAATGCCTGTTTTTGACCATCTGGCGCACCGCGAATGAAGGCTGCTAGATGGGAATAAGCTGAAAACGCAGTTCCTCCCCAGGAGGGTTCTGAATCCCTAGGAGATGGAGCTACAAGTATTGCATCTTTGCCTAAATTTTCAAATACAACAATTCCATTGTTAAGATTGTCGGTTCTGAAATAATCACTAAATGTCCTTTTGTCTGGGTTGCGTGCTAACCCTGGAGAGTTCAGCAACACAAATTCAAATTGACGCTTTGAGGTATCTTTTGTAATGGATGGTGTTTCCCATCGATAGGCAGAAAAGGGAGACTTAGATAAAAGTGAAATGAAGAAAGAGCGAAAGTTTGACTCATACTGCCATAAGTTTAAAACCTCACTATATGGTATTGGTTGCCCATTTTGAGTCACTGTGTATTTATGAACACGACCATCATTCAAAATTTCATGGGTGGCATCAAACATTTTTATCGGAAGTATTTTCTAGAGTAATTCCCTAGAAAGTTCGGAACAAATTCTAGCTAGGGAATTTTGGCCACCAATGATTTAGGCGATCGCTTAAATAGCTCAATTGCTTTACAAATTAAAATATTTTCTTGATGGCCAATAAAGTTTTTAATTTGGAGTAGCGATCGCCAGTATAGCTTTCAAACAATCTTTATAATTCTATCACCTATTGCTGTTGTAGCAGTTCCTGTGCCCGCATCAGGAGTCGCTATAGACTGTCGCCCAAACGGCATACTTCCACTTCTTGTCCTTTTTTTGTAGTATTGTCGAGTTGATAATTAAGATGTGGTTTGTTGTCCGGTGTCATTTATCCCTGCAAGAGTGAACGACGGATAACCTGTTTCCCATTCTTCAAACCACTCTTCAAGGGAATGACCAAAATCCAGTCACAACGACAGCTCATCATGCAATGCCTTAATGGCAGAAGTCTGCACAGCTACAAGTTGAGCCGTGCCTAACAAATATCTAGGATGATTGCCGTAGGGTTAGTCAAGGCGATCGCTACTACTGTACCTCCAAACCTCAAAATTAGGTAGTTCCTTAGGATTATCGTCCCTTAACAATCCTTGCTGTAATTTTAGTTTTGCCCTACTCTCCTGCATCTTCTGATTTGAGCTGTAGAACGTCTCCAATCCGCTCCCCTGTTAACGGCAAATTTGCCAGATTAACTTATTGGCGTTGCTGAATGGTAATGATTTTTAGATTAAGTATCAACGCAAAACATAAGTTTTTCAATTTTACCTTCAGCTACTTACCATTATATTTCAGCAACGCCAAATTAAAAGCAAGCTTTTCATCCGTTTACTTAAAGTAGTATGGTAACTATTACTACTATGACTTATATTATGTCCGTTTGAATAGTTAGAAATAACGATGGGGGAGTCATCAGAGAAAGTTTTTTTTCGCTAATTATCCAGACATAATATTACTACTACTATGACAAAAATTCAAGCTTCTCAAATCGAATATGTCGATGCAATAATTATCGGTGGTGGCATTGCCGGAATTTCTATTGCTGAATTTCTTGCCCGCCATAGTCGTCTTTCCATCAAAGTATTAGAAAGCGCCTCACAATTAGGAACATTTGCTTCGGGTAAACTCGAAGGTTGGTTTCATACTGGCGCACTTTACTCAGGACATGACGATGCTCAGACTTTTATCAATTGTGTAAATAGTTTAGAGGATGCAATTAATCTATATAGTTCCTACTTTACCGAACAATGTAATATTGCGCTGACAGAAACAAAACCCAATTTTTTCACTCCCGCAGTTATCCCTAAACTAAACGGTTGGTTTAACGATCGCCCTGTATATTTAATTCATCCTGGAACAAATTCTCCCGAAATTAGTCTATCTGGTCTCAAGAGCGACTCGGTACAAATGGAAATTCAGCGTAACCGAGTCTTAGGCAGATTAGAAACTGCTTATGGTCAACAACATAATTGGTATCAGAATGGAAATTGTCTAGCACCAATTTATGCACAAGTCGAAGCTTATGAAGGTTTAAATTGTTCGTTGCGTCACTCAACGGAAACTATAGATAACCTTTGTCATAGATTTGATAAATCTTACGGTCTAGAAAAGTCAAACTATGAAATTATCAGAACATTAGATTCCTCTATGAATACCAGTGCAATAATCAAAGACTTGGTTGCCAGCGCTCTCACTCAAGGGGTGACATTCGAGACTGGAGTAGTTATTGATAAACTATTAATAGACCGCTACGGCCCAATTCAAATCAAAAGTATTTTGTGTCGGACACAACAAGGTTTTCCCAAACGCCTAAAAGCAAAGTTGTTTATCTTTGCAGTAGGAAAAGGTTTTGAGCCATTTTTGTCTGATTTACAAGTACGGGCAAAACTCAAACGTAGTCGTAGTGCTATGGTAGTAGCTCAACCTGCCCTAACTGATACAAATTTTGTGCGGATGTCTACTAAGAAAAAATTTCATTTCAATCATTTTGTGCATAGCTGTGAAATTGAGGACGAAAAATTTGTTTACTCAATGTTAGCTGATTCTAGTTATACTAACGACGACCTAATAAATCAAGGAGATGAAGATGAAGTTGATATTGAGCCAATTTTGGAGTCCGCAGAACGATATTTTGGCAAAGATCGACTTTATAACCGTAACCTCTTTAGTTATGAATGTGTGAAAACAGAATTTATTAGTCAGGAAGAGCAAAAACGCCGTTATAGTTATTGGATCGAATCAAATCCTCACAGTAATTATTTGTGTGTGTTGCCTGGCAAATTTTCGTTTTTCCCAACTGTGGCATTCCAGGTCTATCAACGTATTAAAACTTTAATTAATTTTGATGAGTCTGTACCAAAATCAACCTTTACACCAGATATTAAAGTAATTGAAGAGGCAAACAAGTTAGTAGCTGACTCCTATCCAATGAAAATTATTACTGAAGCTAGAAACTGTTCAACAATTAATAATTAATAATTAGGGTTTGCGCTCATAAGTCTTATGGGTGAGGGTAGGAGACAGCTATACTGGAGACAGGAGACAGGAGGAACGGGGAATGAACGAGGAGGTAGGAGTAAGAATTGTTCCTTGATTTTTCTGCCCAACTATGCGCCAAAATACGCTCCTTTTTGAGCGTGAAGAGCTGAAAACCAGGCACTTTTTAAAGACCCCAAAAAGGCTAAAACCTTTATCTGTAAATACTTTTAGATTTAATCAGCAAACCCTAATTAATAATTAATATCATGTCCGATTGAATAGTTATACTTAGGATGAAGGCAGAAGGCAGAAGGGAAAGCAAGGTTTCAAGGGATAAGGTTTTTGGCGTTGCTGATGTGTGGGTATGATTTGTATTTGTTGGCAATCACTAAACTATTGAATGACAAAACAATCAAAACCTTGTAAGGACGTTCCATGGAACTTCCCTACTGTGGTCTATCCAAATGAAATCAATTATCGTACAGAAATCATCAGTTCTTCCCCCTCCTGGGAGGGGGAGGGGCGAGGGGTGGGTTCCCTATTCCCTATTCCCTATTCCCTCTTTTCTGGAGATGTCTATTAGTAATCACAACCTCCACTATCACTACTATCACTTCCAGAACTGCTACTACTATAACTATCATAACTACCACTGGAACTGCTACTACTGCTACTACTACTATAGCTTCCAGAACTGCTGCTGCTAGTCACACTATAATTACTGGAACTACTACTACTGCCACCACCACTACTACTGCCACCACCAAAGTTTTCAGGACTACTGCTGCTAGCGGTTTCAGACCAATTAGCTCCCGAACCCCCACCATCGCTACTACCTCCACCAAAGCTAGCATCATCATCACTACTACTATCATTGTCACTATCATTCGTATCTGTGGAGCTATAACTACTTCTTTGAGTATGGTTGTCACTACCATGATTTCTACTTCCTCCACTATAGCTACTGTAACTACTATAACTACGAGGAGTATAACTGCTTCTCTGCCTATTTCTGGTATTCATGTAAATCAGAATTGTCAGAAGAATTGTCAGAAACACCAATACCAGTAAAATAGTAATTATGATGCCCATAATAAGTGTGTCATTTTGAGAAACTGAAGTTTCAGCTAGACTATATTTCCCAGTTTTTAGGGATGTTACTAATGCTGTTGTACCTACAACTACACCACTTTCAAATAATCCTAACTTAAATTTCGGGATAATGTTGGTATCGAGCAAGTGGCTAACTTTAGCATCTGGCAAAATTTCCTGTACTCCTTTCCCTGTTTCAATTTCCACACGGCGATCGCCCTGAGAAACCAAAAACAACACCCCATTGTCTTTATCTTTCTTACCTATTCCCCAATAGTTAAATAACTCAGTAGCAAACTTTTTTGGAGTTGCAGCAGGTTGGGTTTCTGAGACAGTAACAACTGCAATTTATGAACCATTGCTTGCTTCCAGGTCTGAAATCATTTTGTTGAGTTTAGCTTCTGTGTCAGTACTGAGTATTTCAGCCATATCTGTCACCCAACCACCATAATTTTGTCGGGGGTTGGGCACGTCCTGGACAGTTAAGGCCAAACTTGGCAAAGAATATAGCATTAATGCTAGAGATAGAGAAATTTTCCAAAAAGCACTTTTAAAGATGACTACAGAAAATTTCATGTTTTTGACCTCCAGAGAGAAACATTAAATTAATGGACGAGTCAGAAAGTAACCAGTTTTGGTTATACAATTCAATATATTTCTTGAAGTTGAGGGGTTATGCAATTTAGATCAAATCCGGTAGCATCGGTGTAATTAGATTCTTATGGCAGGGAGATGGGGAGATCGAGAAATATTTGGTAATGGTTGAAGATGGAAGATTTTTTGGCGTTGCACAGTGACGAATGATTTGATATTTTTGAAGGAGACAGGAGACAGCTATACTGGAGACAGGAGGAAAATTACTTGGGGTGAGAATCCCCATGTAATGCGTGAACACCCCCGTTGACGGTGGGGTATTAAACTCACAAAGAAAATGATCAACTGTTTCTCCTGCCAGCGAACGGACAAT
>NZ_JAAHGK010000340.1:0-6245 GCF_010672505.1 Okeania sp. SIO2B9
GAATTTTTGCAGGAAGATTTACCGAAACTTTTTAACTCAATGAAGGTGGGAGCTAATCGTATTGAAGATATTGTCAAATCTTTGAGAAATTTTTCACGCCTTGATGAATCTGGACATAAAAAAGCTAACCTCCATGAAGGAATTGATAGTACTCTTACTATTTTATACAATCGTATTAATCGGCGACATAATCTTCCTGCAATTGAGATAGTTAAAAATTATGGTAATCTTCCAGAGGTGGAATGTTATCCAGGAGAGCTTAATCAGGTATTTATTAATATTATTAGTAATGCCATTGACGCTATTGAAGAAAAAGATGCAAAGCGGACTACCGAACAAATCAAATTAGAACCAAGTCTCATTGAAATTTCCACTAAAGTTGTTGGTAAATTTGTACAAATTTGTATTCGGGATAATGGACCTGGTATTCCACCAGAAGTCAAAGAACGTCTTTTCGATCCTTTCTTTACAACTAAGGAAGTTGGTAAAGGTACTGGACTAGGATTATCTATTAGCTATGAAATTGTAGTTGAGAAACATAGCGGTAGCCTAAAATTTAACTCTAATCTTGGAAAAGGTACAGAGTTTGTGATCAAAATTCCGATGAAGCTCAGTAGTCAATAGCTAATAAACATCTCCAGAAAAGAGGGAACAGGGAACAGGGAACAGGGAACAGGGAACAGGGAACCCACCCCTCGCCCCTCCCCCTCCCAGGAGGGGAGTAATTGATAATTTCTGGATAAGAATTGATTTTATTTTTTATTTTTGGAGATGTCTAATACACATCTGCGAAAAAGAATGGACTTTTTGCAGAAGTAGGGAACAGGGAACACTTAATATCATGTTCGGTAGAACAGTTATAATTAGGCTCGTAGTTTTGCTCTATCCCTAATATAAATATTGTAAGGGCTAGAGCAAAACTACAAACAAAAACTTTGTTATCAGTAATTATCCGTTAGCGCAGCTCCCCCGGAGGGAGCACATGATATAATATCATGTCCGGTTGAACAGTTATAAATAAACGACGGAGGAGTCAGGTAGGGGAGCCGTCAGATTGGCGACGTACAGGAGTCAGGAGTCAGGAGGGAAGAAAGGAGAAGAGAAGGAGAAAGTTTTTTTATCACTAATTATCCGGACATGATATAACTGTGGACAGGGAATAGATTTTCACGCCAAAGACACGAAAAATTATTTTGTAAGTGACTGTTACAACTCTAGCTTATGTTAAATAAAGAGCAAGTTTATTTTCTGGAGATAGCTAATAGTTAACTAATTAAGATTTTATGAAGATGGTATTAAACGTTTTCTCATAGATTCTGCACGTCTTTTCGCAGTATCATTGTTTGGGTCACATTTTAGTGCTGACTCATACGCTTCTAAAGCTTGAGCAGTTAATTTTTTCTTCTCATAAACATGACCCAAATTATTGTAGGCAGTTACATAATTAGGGTCTATTTTTAATGCTTCTTTATATTGCCTAATAGCAATATCGTATTGCTCTTTAGCAAAGTAAGAAAAACCAAGAGCATTATAAATTTTAGCAAAACTTTCTGAATTTTCTGAACCTTTTAATTTCAGAGCTTTTTGTAACAATTCAGTTGCTTGAGAATACAATTTTTTTTCTAAAAATATACTGCCAAGCTGATAATATTCATCTATTGTTCCCTGTTCTTTTGTCAGTTTACTTTTCAAATTAGAAAGCTGAATTTCAGTTTTCCTTGTCTTCGCAATCTGGCGAATGACAAATATACCTGCCACAGACAATAATATCAGTAGTATTAATAGGTATAAAACTGGTAGAGTGCTATCCATAATTAATATTAATTTTTATAAGTAATAAGGCTAGATTTGAAATCTTAGGAGTGGAGTAGGAAGTAGGAAGTAACTGTCATAAAAATTCCCGGTTCCCAACTCCCTAAATCTTCTAGTTGATATTATCCTTTAGCTTGACTTGCTAATTCAACTACTTTAGCAAAAGTTTCAGGATCTAAAACTGCTAATTGGGCTAACATTTTACGGTTAATGGCAATATTAGTTTTTTTCATATTACCTATTAGTTGACTATAACTCATGCCCTGTTGACGAGCTGCAGCATTTATCCGAGTAATCCATAAACGACGGAAATCCCGTTTGCGTTTACGGCGATCGCGATAGGCATTGCGTAACGCCTGCATAACTCGCTGGTTAGCTACTTTAAATAGTTTAGACTGTCTACCTCTAAATCCTTTAGCTAGTTTAAGAACTTTGTTACGGCGTTTACGGGCAACATTACCTCTTTTGACTCTGGTCATAAATTTCCCCCTAAAATTTTACAAATATGGAAGCATTAAACGTACATTTTCTTCATTAGTCTCATGGACAAGAGCCATTTTAGACAGACGACCCTTGCGAGTGGAGCTTTTATGTTGCAACAGATGACTCTTAAAAGCTTTACGACGCATGATTTTTCCACTGCCTGTTACTTTAAAGCGTCTAGCTGCCGCCTTGCGAGTTTTTAGTTTTGGCATGATTTGCAGTAATTTTAGACACAATGTTTTATTATAGCACAAAAATTTGTTAAAATCAAATACCTATTTTATTGGATATGTCCAGAAAAGAGGGAATAGGAAACAGGGAACAGGGATAAATAATTGATGATTTATATAGGACTTAACTTTTTTTCTTGCTCTTAAGCTTCCTGCATCTTCCTTCTTCCTTCTTCCTGACCTTTGCTACCGGACATGATATTAGATTTGGACTTCAAGTTTGACCTAACAACAACCTTATGATAAAAAAATCAGACTAGACTACTTTGCGCTTCATTGATGAGCAAAGTTTTCTAATCACAATTACCGAAAAATTAAGGTATAAAGCCTCTCAATTCATGGATAAAAAAGCGGTGGAGGGATGGCGAACCGCGTTTGCGGTAGCATTCCGTAAGGAAAGCAGCTCTGATCAGAGCTGGTTTTGGAGCCATATCCAATCGACCAAGAGAAGAAAAAAAATCCATCGATCCAATCCTCTTATTTATAAGAAGAGGTAATTCTAAATTCTAAATTCTAAATTCTTGAACCCCAAAGTAATGATACTAAATGTTTAGTCTTCCTAGTAAAATTGAGGCAATTTTATACCTCAAAGGACAACCCCTCTCCATTTCTGAAATTGCTGAAATTGCCAAATGTGAGCGTGGCCAAGTTAAAGATGCTTTAATCGAATTAATGTCTGAATATGCCCATCGACATACTGCCTTAGAAGTTATAGAAACAGAAAAAGGTTATAGTCTTCAACTCAAAGCAACTTTTGCTGAGTTGATAGAATCTTTGATTCAACCAGAGTTGGGAGTAGGTGCTCTGAGGACTTTAGCAGCGATCGCCCTCAAAGGAGGTATTACTCAATCAGAATTAGTAGATATTCGTGGTTCAGGAGTTTATCAGCACGTTCCAGAACTTGTTACCTTGGGGTTTGTTCGTAAACGTCGTCAAAAGGAATCTCGTTCTTATTGGTTACAAGTCACAGATAAATTTCATCAGTATTTCCAACTAGATCAACTTCCCCAACAATTATCACTTGACCTTAATTCTTTATCCCATGATGAAGAGGAATAAAATTTGGAAATACAAATAATTCTTAAGTAGGCAGAATCGTATCCACTCAATATAATAGACATCTCCTCCAAATGAGGCAGTAGGCAGCTTTGCTGTAGGCAGTAGGGAACCCACCCCTCGCCCCTCCCCCTCCCAGGAGGGGAAATAATTGATATATATAGTGTGAGAATTGATTTGATTTTTGATTTTTACCAGATGTCTAATGGGATAGGCAATAATTATAACTGCCAAGGCCAATCAAAGGGATGATAGAAGAGCGAGCATATGGGTTCAATCAATAAGGGTAGCCAAAATAAGAATATTGTATGAACGAAAACGATTATTATTAAATCAATTTGTTGCAGATTTTGTTGTGAAGTTAAGTTTTGGTCTATTGTTATAAAAGCATCAAAACTTGATGATGCTAATTTTAACAACTCTCCATTTTTTATTCCTGCCCAACCTTGTTCTGGAACTGTTATTACTTGATGATTTATAATTTCTCTTTTGAGCTTTTTAGGTAAGCATTCATCCAGCAATATTTTCATAGGTTTGTTTCAATAATGTTTCTTGAGCTAACTTTAATAGAGAAACTGCTTGTTCTTGAGTCACCGTAGGAAAATCATCAAGAAAATCTGCTATAGTTTCTCCTGCACTTAAATAATCAATAAGAGTTTTAATAGGAACGCGAGTATTTTTAAAGACTGGTATACCTGATAATATTTCTGGAGATATTTCTATTAAATTATTGTTCATAGTTTTTGCTCTTTTGTGTTTTGATTTTTGTAATCCTTTTGAGGATAGCACAAAAAGTTGTAATAAAAAAGTAGCGATCGCGAAGCGGAACGGAGTTCTATCGCCTGTTTTATCTATGTCAAGATAGACCGATTTTTTGGTGTAGGAATTTCTCGTCCTAATTCTTGAGCAGTTTCTATCCATTCTTGCATAATTATTTCTACGTTTTGTAGTGCTGACTGATAGGTTTCTCCATCAGCAATACAACCTGGTAATTCTGGAACTTCTGCTATAAAGGCTTGGTCTTCTTGACTCCAGTATACGATTATTTCGTAGTGTAGCATTGGCTTAATTTTCTAGATGATATTTGATAATAACTGCACAAATTTGTTTGACTTGATGAGCTTTTGCTTATGGGCTTTTGGCTAGAATATTTAGAATTTCAGGCTAGGTGGCCAATTTAGAGTTAAGGTTTTGGACTAAAGTATAGCTTCTTTAAAGAGCGATCGCTCTTTGATTTTATAAGTTTTTCTGGAAATTCCTTATTAGTTGAGAATATGCTTGTGCTACATTATTAGAAACTATTAATTTTTTTTATTTAAGCCTAGCCATCTCTAAAATGAGGAAAATTTTATGACACGAGACCCCGCTGTTTTAAAAAAAGTATCAGTTAGTCTTCCTTTTGGTCTGGGTTCAGCAGAATGGGAAGCTGACTCAACAGAACGTCATGCTGCTTGGTCGCTTTATGTTGAATTGGTAACGCGTATTTCGGTACAACCTTTGCAGGAAGATGAAGGTATTATGAGAGAGGCTTTAAATTCCCTCTATAGTTTGTTTGGAACTACTCGCGAAATTCTCAGAGAAGCTTGCCCTGATGTGGGTGCATCTCATAATTCAGTTGGTGGTCTTGCTATTGCTGTTCTCAACCAAGGATTACGACCTTTTCTGACAAAGTGGCATCCTAATTTACAGGTTTGGGAAGCTCAGAGACCTGATGATATTAGTCCTAAAGAATATGAGCGTCAATGGGTAGAAGAACCTCAGCTGCGCAAAGAATTGGAGACTTTGAGAGGAGAGTTAAATAAATATGCTCAAGCTCTTGCTCAAATTGCTGGTGTTGAATCTTGAAAAAATAAGGAAGGTCATCAATGGATAAACCACAAGAATTTGATGTTTTTCTTAGTCATAACAGTCGTGATAAAGATAGCATTAGAATTATTGCAGAACAACTTGAAGAAGAGGGTTTCATCACATGGTTAGATGAAACTCAATTTAAAGGAGGAGATGAGTGGCAAAAAGAACTCTACGAAGCGCTTGACAAAACTGATATTGCCTTCTTTTTCATTGGGATAAATGGTGTAGGGCCGTGGCAAAAGGAAGAGATAGACTATTTACACCGTCTTTATATAAGTAGTGGAAAGCAAGATATAGTAATTGTTCCTGTATTTCTGCCTGGAGCTAATATGTACGATGTTCCTAGTCATCTAAATTATCTAAATAAGTTTCAGTCTGTATCCATTAGTGATTTGCTTGATCGTAGCGAAATTGATAAGTTGTTGAAGATATTATTAAGAAACAAAACACCGAAACCAACAATATCTCCCAAACCTACTGTTAGCTACATTAATTTAGAGAGATTACTCAGTCAGGGTAAGTGGAGGGAAGCAGATGAAGAAACCCTCATGTGTATATTAAAAGTTGCAGGACGATCTGAGTATGAATATTTATTTTTAGAAAATATAGACAATTTGCCTCGTAAAGACATACGTAAAATAGATGAGCTATGGGTAAAATACAGTAATGGTAAATTTGGTTTTTCTGTCCAACAGGAAATCTATCTTAGAGATTGCGCAGGTGAAACCGAATTTTGGGAAGGAATGGTGGGATATAGAGAGTACAATACAGCGGAAAAGTGGACGTGCTTTTGTAAGAAAGTAGGATGGTACA
>NZ_JAAHGK010000341.1:0-6232 GCF_010672505.1 Okeania sp. SIO2B9
GACTTATTTATGGAGTGGGATTTTTAGATTTAGTGGTTGGTGTGTAAGTCTTGTTTTTGTTATTCCTTGATTTTTGTGATTAATTAGTAGTATTATTAACTGACCACAAATTAATTTACTAAATCAATGAAAATTAAAAATTATTTACTGGTTCTTATTCTGGTAGCAAGCATGGTAGTAAGTATAGCAATTTTCTCTGAAAAAACCTTTATTTTTGATTTTAAATTTAGTTCAAATGAGACAGTTTTATTAAAAGATGACTTTGATAGTCAAGGAAATTGGCGACTACGTTCAAAACTTCGTATTGATTCAGGTTATTTAATTTCAGATGGTGATTTTCAAATTGCATCACTGAAGTTAGCCAAATTAGGAATAAGTCCTCTCGATCCAAGTAATGGTGCGATTAATTTGTATTGGAGAGGGATTTTTCCAGAAGATGCAACAAAGCCGAGAAATACTTATATTTTAGGCTTAGAATATGCCGAGAATTCACCCTTCTGTTGGAATGGGAAGGTTGGTCAAGATGTTAAAATTATTCTCACAGAAGATGCTTCTCCCTGTCCAAAAAGTTTCAGTCAGGTTAGGGAAAATCCTGAACTTAGAGCTTGGATACGTCCTAAAGAACCTACTATCCCTGGATTCATAAGACTGCATATAGATCCAGATTTTACTCCTGGCGTACAACCAGAAGAGCGCGATGGTTCTAAATTTCCCTATGTCACCTTGGATAGTCAACCTAATTCTCAAAGAGAATACCGTATGCGAGTTCAGGAAAAAAATCAGCAGGTTGAGGTCGAGCTTTTCTTTTTCAAAGATGATAAATGGGAATCATTAGGTGAATCTTTAGTAGTAGCACCGTCACAATGGAAACACGTTATTGGTCAGAATGAAGAGACTGGAGATTATATATATGGAATGAAGGAAGCTATAACCTTTAAGGCCGTTAATATTCTCTTAAGAAGAGATAGAAACAAGGAACCTACTAAAATAGATGCTGTTGCACTTACCCAAGAGAAGATTTCTAGGTAGTGGTGGATCATAATTTTTTTTGCAAGAGTATATTCAGCACCAAGAAACCCGGTTTCTAGGGTAAATCATTGTTTTTGACAGTAAACATCTACGAGAAACCCGGTTTCTGAGTTCACTTGCGTAAGTCCTGTAATTGATATTTGCTAACCCAAAATAAGTAAGTAATACCAATTTGATAAATGTTTGCTACAAATAGCTAGGATATTTCTTAGGAGTCAGTCCTCAGGAGTCAGGAGTCAGAATGAATAGTATTTAAAGCGTTTTTTAGATCGGAAATCATCGTTTTTGTCAAAGGGCATATCCTGCATTTTTCTTTTTATTCTTCTTACTATTCGTAAAATTATTTTTTCACGCTTGGTATAATATACAGTAAATTCCAAGTATATGAAATACAAATATTAATAGGCATCTCCGAAAAAGAATGGGCTTCTTGCTCTTAGAGGCAACAGGCAACAGGAATATAGATTTTCAGGAAAAAGGTATAAAAAAGATTTTTTATGGTTAATTTTCAGGATTAAGCTAGTTTTATACAATGCTTTAAGTCCCGTTATTTATTTTCTGGAGATGTCTAATGATAAAAACTGTAACACAGGAGCCTTGTCTGTCACAGTTGTACCTTACTAAGATGAAATATGCTATCACAAAAAACATAATTTTTTAGAGTTGTTATAATGTTAAAAAAACCTATCGATAACTATGAAAAAAAAACGACTCGACGTAACTTAATAATAACCAGTCTTGCGGTTACGGGTGGCATCATCGGTGGTGCTGCCATCAATAAACAGACTCAAACCAAAGTAGCATCTGCTGAAAAACTACCCACCACATCCACAATGCCAGAACGAGTATTAGGTAAAACGGGTGTAAAAGTACCATTGTTAGGTTTAGGTGGAGCAGGAAGAACACCCCTCAATAAAAGCGGACAGGAAAAAGAGTCAGTTGCAATAATTGAAGCTGCTCTGTCTCTAGGAATTAGATATTTTGATACTGCTGCTAGTTATGGTGCAAGTGAAGAACATTTAGGAAAAGTCTTACCCGCTTATCGAAAAGATATATTTTTGGTAAGTAAAACCGGAAGACGCGACCGCGACGGAGCATGGAGAGAGTTAGAGCGATCGCTAAAACGGTTAAATACAGATTATCTCGACTCGTGGCAGTTACACCATGTTTCATTTACAGAAACTTTAGATGAAATATTCAGTTCCCAAGGTGCTATCAAAGCAATGGAAGAAGCAAAAGAACAAGGTATAGTCAAATTTTCAGGAATTACAGGTCATCACGAACCTGATATTATTGCTGAGGGACTACGTCGCTATCCATTTGACACGACTCTGGTTTCTATTAATGCTGCTGACAAACATCATCCACGACCATTTGCTCCTACTGTGTTACCTGTTGCGCAACAAAAAAATGTGGGTGTTATTGGAATGAAAATACCAGCTTACGGTAAATTACTCCGACCGGGGGTATTGAATATGGAGGAAGCGATGGGATATGTATTGTCCTTAGAGGGCGTACATTGTTGTATCGTAGCTACAGAGTCTGTGGAAATGTTGCAGTCTAATGTTAGAGTCGCCCAAACGTTTCAACAGTTAACTCAACAGGACATGGGAGCGATCGAACAAAAAACAGCCAGTGTTTGGCAAGAAAATACTTTCTTCCGTGCTTGGACTTGAGGAAGGTTGTAGGTTGTAGGTTTTAGCTTTTAGGTTTGTTGAAAAATACTAGAGCTTATGGGAAAAAGTCGTCGGGAACAAAATCGCACAGCTAGTCAAGTAATTTGGCATTTGACAACCCAAGATGCACGAATTAAATTGAAGCATCTTTATCCTGTTGTTGAAACTGTGGCACGCCAAGACTCTTAACACCTGTTTCTCCATGTCAATACCATTTTAAGCTTGACGCGCCACTACGCTGTCTAATATTTATTTGACAAACACTCTCTCAACTACTAAGTAAGTGCCTCTTCTTGGTGAGTCGTAACGGTGCAGTCTTTTTTAGGGTAAGCAACACAAGTTAGTACATATCCTTCTGCAATCTGATCGTCATCCAAGAAGGAGCCATCACTTTGATCTATTACATCATCTGCGTTACCTTCTACCTTTCCTGCACAGCTCGAACAAGCACCAGCACGACAGGAGTAAGGTAGGTCAATACCTGCTTCTTCAGCAGCATCAAGGATATAGGTATCATCAGCACAATCAATAGTTTGGTTGATTCCCTCTTCTTCATTTATTAGAGTAACTTTGTAGGTAGGCATATAATTTTCCTCTCAATAATTAATTAGACAATTTTTTTGATTTTTGATTGACTTGAAGCTGCTAACTTTAGTAAAGTGCTTCTTCTTGGTGGGTTTCAATTGTACAATCAGATGTAGGATAAGCTACGCAAGTTAAAACATATCCCGATCCGATCTGATCGTCATCTAAAAATGACTGATCGCCTTGATCTACTGTACCCTCTACTATTTTACCAGCACAGGTAGAACAGGCGCCAGCACGACAAGAGAAGGGTAAATCAAATCCCTGCTCTTCTGCTTCATCAAGAATATACTTGTCTTCAGGACAATCAATTTCTTTATCTCCTTCTGGAGTTTTCAGTTTTACTTTATAGCTTGCCATTTTACACTCCTTACATTCAATAGTTTCGTCTCTATCCCACAAACAAAAGGGTTCATTAGTTTAGATAGAGTCGTACTCATTTTTAAGGCAATAGAGCTGACTCGTGATGCTTTAAATCAGCAACTCGTTGATTGATTTTACTGCTATCCACTAGAAAAATAGCGATCAGTACTTATATTGATTTTGATCGCTGATACTCATTTTCTGGGATTCACATTAGAATTAGTAGAGGTCAATTACCCAAACAAGCAAAACCCCAAAATTACTTGGAGCTTAAGCTAGCTGATTAATTACCTCACACAAGAGAAGAGCTTTAATTTCAGCGTATTAGCTGATAGTTGAAAGATCCTCAACTATTACCAAAAAAAATTAATTAATTTGCTCTCAGCTACTTATCCTAGCTCTTCTTCCACGTTAGTTTTAATAGTACAATCAGACGTTGGTTTGGCCACACAGGTTAGTACATATCCTTGTTCTATCTGGTCATCATCTAAAAATGACTGATCGTCTTGATCTACTGTACCTGATTCAATTTTACCAGCACAGGAGGAGCAAGCACCAGCGCGACAGGAATAGGGTATATCTAATCCTTGATCTTCAGCAACATCAAGAATGATCTCATCATCAGGACATTCAATTACTTTTTCACCATCTGGTGTAACTAGAGTAACTTTGTAAGTGGCCATTTATTTTTCCTCTTCAGCTAGTTTTGTCTATATATAATTTAAACTTATACAAAACACAAGGCTTGATTAGCCAAATTATTTGTACTTGTTTTATTTCCATCTTTGATATTAAGGGAAAAAATCAATGTTGTAAAACAAATTAGGCAAAAAATTACTATAGAATTTGTTATAAATAATTCTAATTTAATTCTGATTACTTATACCTGATTGGACAACAACTCTCAGACAGATATTAAAAAATATTGAATTTTAGCACAGTCATTGACATATATAATCTAAAGTATAATATTTTAATTTTGTACTTTAACTATGACCCAAACAAATCTCTCTTCCTCTTTATGCCCCACTATCCCGATCAGAGTAGGTATTGTTGGTACTGGTCATGCTGCTAAAACTAGAGCTGAGGCATTAAAAGTAGATACGCGATCGCTCCTAGTTGCGGTAGCAGGTCATACCCCAGAAAAAACTGAGGAATTTAGTCAAACCTTCCAAGTTCAGAATACAGCTTCTTGGCAACAGTTGGTAAAACGAGAAGATTTGGATCTAGTTATCGTTTCTACTATTAATAGAGACCATGGATCAATTGTTCGTGCAGCCCTAGAAAATGATAAACACATCATTGTGGAGTATCCTCTTTCCCTAGACTCAAATGAAGCCGAATCATTAATTTCTCTGGCAGCTAAGAAAAATAAGCTATTGCACGTCGAACATATTGAGCTTCTCGGCAGTCTCCATAATGCGATTAAACAATCTTTATCAGCTATTGGTAAAGTCTTCTACGCTCGTTACATTACAATCAATTCTAAACAGCCAGCACCTGTAAAATGGACTTATCAGCCTTCATTATTTGGCTTTCCTTTTATGGGAGCGCTTTCTCGTTTGCATCGGTTTACCGACCTATTTGGTCAAGTTGATAATGTCAATTGCCAAAGTCAGTTTTGGTACACTGAAGCAGACCTTTATAATGCTTGTTTGTGTACTGCCCAGTTAAAATTTAGCAATGGTGTTATTGGGGAAAGCGTCTATGGCAAAGGTGACAAATTTTGGATCTCAGAAAACACTTTTACTCTTTACGGCGAAGCAGGCACATTAATTTTTACTCCTCAACAAGGTCAACTATTGCAGGGAGAAAAAACAGAAACTATAGAAGTGGGGGCGCGACGAGGTTTATTTGCTAAAGATACAAAAATGGTAATTGAACATTTATTGGAGGGAACTCCTTTATATGTAACTCCAGAAGCAAGTTTGTATACCCTAAAAGTTGCTGAGGCGACTAGAAAAGCATCAGAAATAAATAAAATTATTAATCTATAGAAGATGAAGGAGTCAGGAGTCAGGAGACAGGAGACAGGAGGGAAGAAAGAAGAAGAAAGAGAAAGTTTTTTGATCGCGCTATTATCCGGACATGATATAAGTTCATAACTCATAGCTGAATGCTGTTTGCGCAGCATTCCGTAGGAAATGCTTACAACAACAGAGCTGGGAATTTAAAATAGACATCTCCTATAATAAAAAATCAAATCAATTATCACACAGAATTTATCAATTCTTTTCCCTTACTGCCTACTGCCTATTTTCTGGAATAGTTTTGTTCTAATTAAATTAAAATTTACATCCTTTTCAACAAAAAATTTGTTGATTTTATTTATGAAAATTTTAGCCTTGAAAATACTGAATTAATCTGGAATTTTGGTAACTTTAAAAAACATTTTCATCATTTAATATATTATATCATGTTCCCCCTCCGGGGGAGCTACGCTAACGGACGGGTCAGTTATAATAAAATTTAAGGACTGATAACACTGACAGTACCAAATAAATACTGAAATTATCAATACTATTCTCTAATATTTCCTATGTATTACTCCTTTCTTCCCTCCTGACTCCTGAGTCCTA
>NZ_JAAHGK010000342.1:0-6224 GCF_010672505.1 Okeania sp. SIO2B9
TCCAATAGAAAGGATGAGAAAAATCTGTTTCTCCCAATATTTGTAAACTCTGAGGTAAAGAAATTTATACTCTAGAAAATTTCAATTTTTTATTTGTTAAATACACATCTCCTTGAATCATTTTAATTTGAGTTTTCCTAATTGTTTCGGCTTTCGTTGCTGCTGTTTTTAACTGTTCATAAAATTCACTCATTAAAGCTAAAGTACCAAGATCGTTAACATACCACAAACTTGCTAATGCAGATTGAACTCCCGCTTGTAAAGCTAATCCAGCAAAACCTAACTCCACATCTCGATCTCCAACGGCTGTTTTACAAGCACTTAAAACTAATAATTCTGCAGGAGGATTGTTCCAATTAATCTCTTGAATTTCGTCTAAATGGAGTTGAGTATCCCACAATTGAATATAAGAATTTTCGGGTTTTCCGGGTTTAAATTCTGCATGAGTTGCTAAGTGAATAATATTAAAAGATTGATAAGAAAGTTGATTTTTTAAGTTTTTTAAGGTGAAGTCTTGATTAAGAAATAATTTTCCAGGCCAACCTCTAGAAATATTTTTAGCTGAGATATTTTTTATGAGGTTTCTATTAACAATTGTTGATAGTTCAATTGGAACAGCAGGTAAGGGATTTTGGGCAGGAAATTCTGAAGCACCCATTGCCAAAATTCTGGCTTTTTGAATGGGAGTATAATTGGAATCGATTAAATTAAATGCAGGAATAATTGCTAGGCTATATTTCTCTACTAAAAATTGTTTTCCATCATGTAATGCTGCTATTGGTAGAGTACGCAAACCTGTTCCGAAACAAAACAATATTGTGTCTATTCTTTCTTCTTGAAGATTGGCTTCAAAGGGTTTAATTATCGATTTATAAAGTTGTTGGGTCAGACTTAAGTAAGAATTTGTGAAAAGCATCTGAGGATTAGTAATTTCATTATTAAATAATTTGACTTTACGAATGAGGCTTTCACGTTTGAGGGAGTCAATATCTTGAACTAAAGGTTTTTTTCCAGGATAAATTCAAAACAAAATGTAAATATTTTGATTCAGGAATTGCCCAAAATACGGCAGGTCTTATATTACTTTTTTGGCTAATTTCTAACAATTTTTGAGCAATGTCATTACCCGTTTTTGAAACTTCTGAAATTTCTCGGTCAAAATAATCTTCAAATTCTTTTTCTAGTCTTTGTTCCATTTTCATGACTTTTTCTGACAGGGTGAGATTAGAACTGATATTGTATCTATCTGTCTGACTTATATTGACATCTTCAGAAAGGATTTTGTCTGAATTAAAACTAAGCATAATAATTAGGGAAAGAATTAACCAAAAAATTGTTAGACTAACTTTGTATTTGCTCTTAGGAGAGAAGAATTTTCGGAACATATAATACTTGGTTTAATGAATTGAAGATTTAAAACTAGATTTAAGGTATTTGTCTACCCTTGGAAAATAATATAGCAATTCCCAAGAAGAGTGAGGTACAAAATTCCTTGATTTTAGGGAGTAGGGAGTAGGGAGTAGGGAGTAGAGAGTAGTAGTTCTAGTTCCGTAGGAATCTATAAAGAAGAAAAACAACTGTACCTCATTAGTTTGGGAAACGCTATATTAGCCAAGTAGGAAAGTATATTTGATGGCACATTCCGGATATTGCATAGATGATTAAATTCCTACTCTATCTACTCTCCTCTCTCCATATTTTACTAAACCCATCTACGACAAATAAAGATAAATTACTACATAAAAAATGGTATCAAACCTATTCCCATACGACTCCTGACTCCTGTCTTCCCCTCCTGAGAGGGGGAGGGGCGAGGGGTGGGTTGACTCCTAAGCAGTAACCTAAATATTTGTAGCAAAGATTTATCAAACTGGTAGAACTCAGTTTATATTTCTCTTTACTAATACCAAATTCAAAAAAGGCAGTTATACCAATTTTATATGAGGTTGCATAGAATGATGAAATTTATTAAATCGATCTATCTTTATCTACGCTTACCTACGGTCTATTCTGCTTGAAATATTATTCTATGCAGCTTCATCTCAATTTGGTATTACATCTTAATTTGTGATTTCTTCCTAAAAGAAAAAATTATAAATTCCATAAATTATAAAATTTCCTCTTTTTTCCTCTTTAATATTTATGTTTTTCTTTCCCTGTTCCCTGTTCCCTGTTCCCTGTGTCGTCACTGTAGCAATATTTTATGAAATTGGTATAACGATAATTTGGTTTGTTTTTACTGTGGATACTTCAGCCTGGTTAAAGTTGATCAACGTGGTATTCTATTTAAGACAAAATAAATATTTATATAAAAGAATGACAAACATTACTCCCACAGAAACTACTCCTAAATTGCTAGTTGTCGCTACTGGTAATCCGGGGAAATTTCAAGAAATGCAGGAATATCTAGCAGATTTGAATTTACAATTACAACTAAAACCAAAAGATTTAGAAGTTGAGGAAACTGAGGAAACTTTTCTAGCTAATGCTCGCCTCAAAGCTAGTGTTGTGGCCAAAGCTACTGGAAAATGGGCGATCGCTGATGATTCCGGATTGGCAGTAGATGCTTTGGATGGCAGACCAGGTATTTATTCTGCTCGTTATGCTCCTACTGTTGCCGAACAAATAGAGCGAGTATTAACAGAATTGGGAGATAATTCTAATCGTCAGGCACAGTTTGTCTGCGCTCTTGTCATTGCCAGACCTGACGGCACAATTGCATTAGAAACAGAGGGAATTTGCCGTGGAGAAATTCTATATAGTCTCCGTGGAAATGATGGGTTTGGTTACGACCCCATTTTTTATGTTCCTTCACAAGAAAAGACTTTTGCGGAAATGTCTGCTGAAATGAAGCGATCGCTATCTCATCGCGGTCAAGCTTTTCAAGTATTACTACCTAAGATGAAAGCTATTTTTGCCTAGTTTTCTGGGATACTATTTCTTTGATTAGCAGGGAACAGGGAAAAGTGGGAAAAAAAATTTCCCTGTCTTGCGGTTCATAATCAGTCTATACCAATCGCCTATCTTAAGACCATTTCACAATCCACCATCAGGTGATTTTTCTGAATATACCCAATTTTCTTCCCTATTCCCTGCTTGTAGTGCTATGCTTTCTAATAAGTATCGACGAACCGTATCAGCCTCTGTCACCGAACCAGCTAACGCCTTAATCAAAGCTGCTTGAGGGCGATAACGAAGTAACTCGGAAGTTGATGTAACCCAAATAGGTATAGGTCTAAACGTTCCTTGGGCTTTATCTAGAAGAATATTCATTGCCTCTACATTACCCATTTTGTAGAAAGGTCGCTTGGACATCACCTGAGATAAATCATCAAGGACGGTGTATTCTAAGGTTTCTCCTTCACGTTCAACCGCAAAATGTTCGCCACGAGCGAACTTCTTATTAACAAGAAAGGAATATTCTGGGTGAGCATAGGCAAATAACTGTAGACTCTCTTTAGTAAAAGAGGCATCACTCCGAAACCACTTCCCATCTAAATTTACCAAACAAAAATAGTGCCGAATATTTTTAGTAACCTTAAACCGATAAGCAGGTGGTAGAAATGGTATCAAGTATTTCGCTGCCACATTAGCTTCACCGTACTTAGCTTCAATTCCTAGTGCCCGTAATAATGCTACCTGTAAATTAGCTTTAGTCGTACACATTCCAAAACCAAATTCAAACGTTTGGGAAGCTTTGACAAACCAAAAGCCAAATCGGTAAGGCATTGTTCTCACATAATCCCAAATATTGATAGCTGATTCCCAATCATCCTTACCTTTCAATAGGTTAGCTACATAACGAATAGAAGGATGGTCAAAATCGCAATGATTAGTAACAATATCCTTTGCTACTTTAATCTCCTCGGTAAATTCCATCATTCTAATTTCCATATAAGGAGCAATTCCAATTAAGAGGTGAGACATCAAAATAGTTGTTTCTACATCATCTTTTTGAAATAATTTATCTCGAGTAACACACCACAAAGTGCAGCCATTTTCTCCGGCTTTTACTGTGCCTACACGCTCAGTTCCCAAAATAAAACCATTTTCGCCAATAAAATCTCCTGGGCCAATCCAAATTTCCGTGTCACCATAGTATAAAAAGACTTCACCTTCAAGTGTTATGTAGAGATGTTCTGATTTATCCCCATGAGTATACAAAACTTCATTTGGTCCTAAAACTACTTTTTTACCTAACCACTGTATTTTAAAAAGGACTTGTGGGGAAATCATCGTCGATAACTTTGTATCTGATAGCATTTTTAATTTTTGTACTAAACTATAACGTCTTAGTTTTTGTATATAATTTTCTAGTTTAAATTATAGCAAGTTTTTAGTTAAAATGAATTTATACTTAGGGCTTGATTTTGGCACTTCGGGAGCGCGTGCTGTGGTTATTGACTCTAACTTTCAAGTTAAAGCACAAACACAATATGTCTGGGAAAATACTCAACAAAATAAATTGCCTCATGTTTGGCAAACGGCTTTATTTAATCTAATTTCCCATATTCCCCAAGAAATGCGAGGGGAAATTCGAGCGATCGCTATTGATGGTACTTCGGCAACTGTACTATTGTGCAATAGTTATGGTGAACCTGTGACTGAAGCGCTTCTTTACAATGACAGTAGGGGAGTGGCAATGATGGATAAGTTGAAAAGTATTGCTCCTTCTAATCATCCTGTTATTAGTGCGACTTCTAGTTTTGCAAAGTTGTTATGGTTGATTGAAAATATTTCTCTGTCAAATCAAACTTATTATTTTTTGCATCAAGCTGACTGGTTAGGGTTTTTGCTGCATAGAAAACTAGGAGTGAGCGACTATAACAATGTTTTGAAACTAGGTTATGATGTCGGCGACTTATCTTATCCAGACTGGTTGACTGATTTTGTTAATTCTGAAGTTGGGGGAAATATTCTTTTACCTGAAGTCGTCACACCAGGTGCAATAGTGGGGAATGTTACTCCAGAAGTTGTTAATAGTCTTGGTCTCTCTCCTGAATGTGTTGTCTGTGGGGGTACAACAGATAGCATTGCTGCTTTTATCGCTAGTGGTGCTAATACTCCGGGAGAAGCAGTAACTTCTTTGGGTTCGACTCTGGTGCTAAAACTGTTGAGTCGCACTAGGGTTGATGATGCTAAATATGGAATTTATAGTCATCGTCTTGGAGATTTGTGGTTAGTCGGTGGTGCTTCTAATACTGGAGGTGCTGTTTTGCGACATTTTTTTACTGATGCTGAGTTGTCAAGTTTGAGTAGTCAAATAGACCCTAATACTGAAAGTGGGTTAGATTATTATCCCTTGCTACAAAAGGGCGATCGCTTTCCGATCAATGACCCAGAATTACTGCCAAGATTAGCGCCTAGACCAGAAAATTCTGTAAAATTTATTCATGGTTTGCTTGAAGGTATTGCTAAAATTGAATTACGAGGCTATGAATTGTTGCAAGCATTAAGCGCAGCTACACTCACCAATGTCTATACTGCTGGGGGCGGCGCTAAAAATCCTATTTTTACAGCGATTCGGGGACGGTATTTACAAGTACCTATTACGAAAGCTGTTTATACAGATGCAGCCTATGGTAGTGCTGTTTTAGCAAGTCGTCAGTTTATTGCACAATAGTTTTGAAATTTTTAACCGACCCACAAAAGCGATCGCCTTGGGGAATGGAATTTTACTTACACAGAGGGTAAATTAAGGTTTTTGCCTGATTCTAGCAATAGAATAGAGCCATCAAAAAAACTTCAACGTTATAGTTTTTCAACGGAATTCTTACCCACAAAAGCGATCGCCTTGGGGAATGGAATTATTGCACCGACGGTAAATTAAGACTTTTGCCAGACTCTAGCAATAGAATAGATAAATCAAAAAAACTTCAACGTTATAGTTTTTCAAAGGGGTTCTTATTTATCTATTGTACAATAGTTTTGAGATGTTTAACCGACTCACAAAAGCGATCGCCTTGGGGAATGGAATTTTACTTACACAGAGGGTAAATTAAGGTTTTTGCCTGATTCTAGCAATAGAATAGATAAATCAAAAAAAACTCCAACGTTATAGTTTTTCAACGGAATTCTTACCCACAAAAGCGATCATCTTGGGGAATGGAATTATTGCACCGACGGTAAATTAAGACTTTTGCCAGACTCTAGCAATAGAATAGATAAATCAAAAAAACTTCAACGTTATAGTTTTTCAAAGGGGTTCTTATTTATCTATTGTA
>NZ_JAAHGK010000343.1:0-6223 GCF_010672505.1 Okeania sp. SIO2B9
TATATATTTGACTAAAAAGATAAATTACTACATAAAAAATGGTATCAAACCTATTTATTCTGACTCCTGACTCCTGTCTCCTGACTCCTAAGCAGTAACCTATTTATTTGCAGCAAATATTTATCAAATTGGTCTCACACTCTATTTTTAGTCAATAGCAAATGTTTAAACTTTCCCTCAAACAAGTTACAATTACTTTTCTTATGGTATTTATCAATCCATTAATAGCACTTAGTCAGGAAATTGCTACAACAATTTGTCCCTCTGAATTAAGTAATCGGATTGATGCTGTAGTTAACCGCCCAATTTTTAATCGTTCTCGGTGGGGAATTTTAGTTGAAACTTTATCGGAAAAAACAACAGTTTATAACCGGGATGCTAAATATTATTTTATTCCTGCTTCTACGGCTAAACTATTAACAACTGCAGCAGTATTACAAAAACTTCGCCCTCAATTTAGAATTAGAACTTCAGTTTATGGTGATGGGAATGGCAATATATATATTGTGGGTAGAGGCGACCCTAGTTTAACAGAAACTCAACTGCAAAGTTTGGCTGAACAATTAAAGGAACAGGGGATAGAAAATATTAATCAATTAATTGCTGATGATAGTTATTTTGAAGGAACAGGAGTTAATCCTAATTGGGAATGGGAAGATGTTCAGGCTGGTTATGGCGCACCTATTAATAGTTTAATCCTGAATCAAAATGCTATAGATTTGGTTTTGTCGCCTCAAAATTTAGGTCAACCTTTACAAGTTACTTTTGTTAATTCTGTTGAAGGTCAAAAATGGCAGATTGAAAATAATTCGGTGACTGTAGGAAAGAATGAAAAAGAATTTGTTGAGGTAGGAAGAGATTTTATTCAGCCAATAATTCGGATATCTGGGCAACTAAGAGTTGGTTCGACATCGGAACCTGTTTATGTGGCGGTTGTAGAACCTGTGGATAATTTTTTAAATAAATTTCGTGAAGTTTTAGCAACAACAGGAATTCAGGTTTCTCAAATAGTAAAAAAATCACAGATTGCCTCTAATATAAATTTGAATGAATTAGCTTTTGTGGAGTCTCCAACATTAGCGGAATTAGTGGAGGAAGTTAATAGAAAGAGTAATAATCTTTATACAGAAGCTTTGTTACGGCAAATGGGAGTTAGGAGTAGATTAATTCCTAGGAAAAAATCTAATAATCAGACTTTAGCAAAAAGTTTGGAGGAGGTAAAAGTAATTTTAACTAGGTTAGGAGTTACTCCCAATAGTTTTGTTTTAAATGATGGCTCTGGTTTGTCTCGTCATAATTTAGTTAGTCCGGAAGCTTTGGTACAAACTCTCAGAATAATGGCTAATTCTCCTTGGGCAAATATTTATAGAAATTCTTTACCTGTGGCTGGTGTAAATGGTACATTGAGTAGACGTTTTAGAAATAGTTTTGCGGAGGGAAATGTACAAGCAAAAACAGGAACAATTAGTGGAGTTTCGGGTTTAGCAGGATATATTCAACCTGCTAATTTTGAGCCTTTAGTATTTAGTATTATTGTCAATCAGTCTGACTTAGAAACCAAAGATTTGAGAAGTGCTATTGATGAAATAGTTTTGTTATTGACTCAGTTAAAATCTTGTGGTTAGAAGAAGGAAGAAGGAAGAAGGAAGAAGAATTGAAGAAGGAGACAGGAGACAGGAGACAGGAGACAGGAGGAAAATTACATGGGGATTCTCACCCCAAGTAATTTTGAACACCGTGTAGACGGTGGGGTATTAAACCCACAAAGAAAATGATAAAAAGGAAAAAGTGGATGGGGATAGTCTTCGACAAGCCGCTCCGCGTCTACAAACCTCAACTAATTGTAAACACCATGTAGACAGTGGGGTATTAAACCCAAAAGAAAAAGATAATTTTTGGAGTAGTTAAAAATTATTAAAGTAGCACTCAGCAATCAGCAATCAGCTTTTCAAGGTGTATAATGGGGGATTAAAACCCCCATAAAAGGCACACCACGCGCTTTTTCAAATATAGTGGGGGACTTAAACCCTTGAATTTTTAGCTGACAGCTAAATGCTGTTTGCGGAGCATTCTGGAACTGAAAAGCTGATAGCTAGTTAAATTATATTAATTCACATTAATATACAGCAGATTCCACTTTGGTACACCGATCGCGAGCAAGATGCCCGCACTATAAACATTTAATTGTTAATTTCTGTACTTCTTATGCAAGGAATCTGCTGTAATACCAATAGTAAAGTTTTTCCCTGAATCTATCCCACTATTTTTTTTTACAGGTTTATTTGTTTAAGTAAAATGTGTTTTAAAAGCTGAAATTTTCGTTTTTAAGTCTCAAAATATTTAGGGTTTTTAGCAAAAATCTTAGGTGGTAGTGCATTGTCATGGTCGTGCATTGTCATTATTTTTGTAACCAGACACAGTAGTGGGAGCATCTTGCTCCCTTTTGAACTTTCCTAACGTTTCCTTCCAATGCTATACCAGATATAGTAGTGAGATAATCTTGCTCCCTCCCTTCGAGGATGCCCGCACTAGGCATTGTTCATCTGCATATAGCATTACTATGCAGGACTATCAAATCTTATACAATTTCTGAATAGTAATGCTATGTTTGATTAACATCTCCCTATCTCCCTATATCCCCATATTATGATAAAAAAACTTAAAAATTACTTCGGTTAAAAGTGAAAAAGTCTGATATTATTTTAGTTGGTACAAAACTTACGCACAAGGCACGAAAAAATAGTGTTTGAGATTGCTTTCCGTTCCGGACTGCTCCGCAAACCCTATCGGTCGCAATGACCGAAATACACTCTACTGCGTAAGTCTTATGGTAGTTATGACAGAATAGTTATCTAAATTTTACAGATTATTAAAATGTTAGAAAAAGAAAAAATAGCACTAACATTAAAAATTAATGGAGTGCAACATCATCTAGAGATAGAACCTCGCGTGACTCTCTTAGATGCACTGCGAGAATATCTAGGTTTAACAGGGACAAAAAAAGGATGCGATCGCGGAGAATGCGGAGCTTGCACGGTATTAGTCGATGGAAAACGCATTAACGCTTGTATGACTCTGGCAGTAATGCAAATGGGAAAGTCAATTATTACTATTGAGGGTTTAGCAGAAGAAAATGGACAACTCCACCCAGTGCAAACAGCTTTCATTGAGCATGATGCTTTTCAATGTGGTTATTGCACTCCCGGTCAAATAGTTTCCGCAGTAGGTTTACTAGCAGAAACACAACCAAAGTCAGATCGAGAAATTCGGGAAGGTATGAGTGGCAACCTCTGTCGTTGTGGTGCTTATCATCATATCGTTGCAGCAGTTCGTGAAGTAGTGGAGAAAACAGAAAATGCAGCCATTTAGTTATGCCAGAGTTAATGAAAAAAATACAGCCATCACCACAGTTTCTCAGGATGCAGCTATATCTTTTATTGCTGGTGGTACAGACTTGATAGGTTTAATTAAAGATGGCGTACAAACACCAAGGAAAGTTGTAGACATCAACTCTCTGTCTTTAGACTCAGTGGAAGTCGATGCTGACAACAACCTCCGCATCGGTGCTTTGGCAAAATTGAGTGATGTTGCTCGTTATTCCACAGTGAAAAATTCCTATCCTGTTATTTCAGAGGCAATATTAGAAAGTGCTTCTCCTCAACTGCGGAATATGGCAACAGTGGGAGGAAATTTATTACAACGGGTACGCTGTAATTATTTTCGCGACCCGGTCTTTCCCTGCAACCGTCGTATTCCAGATACGAGTTGCCCTGCTATGGAAGGTTACAATAGAATGCACGCTATTTTAGGTACGAGCGAACATTGTATTGCCACTCATCCTTCAGACTTGGCAGTAGCATTAGTTGCTTTAGATGCCATGGTTTGTATTCAAAGTCAAACTGGACAACGCCAAGTGCCGATAAATGATTTTTATTTGTTGCCCGGAGAAACACCCCACCAAGAAAATGTTTTAGAGCATGGGGAGTTAATAGTTGCTGTAGAAATACCTGCTGTTTCGTGGTTTAGTAACTCCCACTATCTCAAAGTACGCGATCGCGCCAATTATGAATTTGCCCTAGTTTCTGTAGCTCTTGCTGTGGAAGTTGAGCAAAATATTATCAAGTCTGCACGACTAGCATTAGGAGGAGTTGGTACAAAACCTTGGCGTTCCCAGGAAGCAGAAACAGCATTGCAAGGAAAACCGATAAATGAAGCAACTTTTTCTACTGCCGCAGAAGCAGCTTTGGCACAAGCAAAACCACAACAACATAACCAGTTCAAAATTGAACTAGCTCAACGTAGCATTATTCGTGCGCTGTCAACTCTATTACTTAGGAGTCAGGAGTCGTAGGGGCGAATGGCATTCGCCCGTATAGGACTCAGGAGGGAAGAAAGAAGAAGAAACAGGAGTAGAAGGAGAAAGTTTTTTGTTGAGCTAGCGTACAACGCATCCTATCTCCTGGGTCGAAGCTGCGCTAAGGTCATAAAGAACGCAAACGTTAACGGTTTTGCTTCGCCAAACGCCAAAAAAAAATAACTATTACGAACCTATTTTCAGTAAATGAAACAGGAGTCAGGAGTCAGGAGGGAACAAACAATAACAAACCCCCAATACAAGGAGAAAGTTTTTTGTTGAACTGACGCGCAACTTTCCTGTCGGAATCAAGAACGCAAACGTTAACGGTTTTGCTTCGCCAAACGCCAAAAAAAAATAACTATTACGAACCTATTTTCAGTAAATGAAACAGGAGTCAGGAGTCAGGAGGGAACAAACAATAACAAACCCCCAATACAAGGAGAAAGTTTTTTGTTGAACTGACGCGCAACTTTCCTGTCGGAATAAAGGGCGCAAACGTTAACACTTTTACTTCGCCAAACGCCAAAAAAAAATAACTATTACGAACTATTTAAGTAAACACCAAACATGAATAAAGTTATCGGAAAACCCATCAACCGTGTAGACGGAAAACTTAAAGTTACAGGTGGCGCACGTTATACCGCTGATATGCCAGTTGAAAATTTGACTTACGGCGTATTAATAGAAAGCACCATAGCTAAAGGCAAAATTACCAAGCTCGAAACTACCACAGCAGAAAACGCCCCCGGAGTATTAGCAGTCATTACCTACCGCAACGTTCCCAAATTTAATCAAATTACTTTTTTTCCTGGTGGGCAAAGTCTTCCCATTCTCCAGGATGAGAATATCTATTATCAAGGACAGCATATTGGGATAGTAGTGGCAAAAACTTTAGAGCAAGCTCAATATGCAGCTACCTTAGTTAAAGTTGAATATCAAACCGAACAACCAACAATAGATATAGATGAAGCACTCCAACAAGGATACGATCCAGAAAGAATTTTTCTGGGAATGTTACCCGCTCACTCACTCCGGGGTGATATTACCTCCGGGCATTCCCAAGCAGAGATATTAGTCGAACAAACCTACAGCACTCCGATGGAAAACCATAACCCCATCGAACCCTCAGCAACTACCGCAGTTTGGGAAGACGACCGCCTCACTCTCTACGAAACAACTCAAGGAGTTTGTTCTGCACAAGAAGCTATGGCTAAAGTTTTCGACATTCCTCCAGAAAACATCCGAGTCATTTCTGAATTTCTCGGCGGTGGGTTTGGTTGTAAAGCATTCATTTGGTCTCACGCTATTCTGGCTACTCTGTCAGCGCGTTATGTGAAGCACCCAGTTAAACTCGTACTTACCCGCGCTCAAATGTATACCTCTGTCGGATATCGCGCCCCCACCCGCCAACATCTGACCCTCGGCGCAACTAAAGACGGTAAACTTAGACTCATCAAACACATCGGCGAAACTATAACGTCACCCTTTGACGAATTTACCGAACCCGTAGCAATGGCAACAAATATGATGTATAGCTGCCCCAACGTTGATACCAACTACCGCCTTGGCCGTATCAATGCTGGCAGTCCCACTTTTATGCGGGCACCGGGGGAAGCACCGGGAATGTTTGCCTTAGAGTCAGCAATTGATGAACTTAGTTACGCTCTAGAATTAGACCCCATCGAACTCCGGGTCCGCAACCATGCAGATGTAGACCCTGCTACCGGGCATCCATGGTCCAGTAAATCTCTCAAAGAATGTTATCAGCGAGGAGCAGAAATATTTGGCTGGAAACACCGCAACCCCAAACCAGGGTCTATGAGTGACGGCGAAAGTCTAATTGGTTGGGGCATGGCCAGTGCTACT
>NZ_JAAHGK010000344.1:0-6210 GCF_010672505.1 Okeania sp. SIO2B9
TCTTGTGAAAAATTTAGATGATATTTTATCTAATAATTCTCAATATAGAAATGATATAGCAGCATTTGGAATTGTTGCAGATGCCGATAAAAAAAATCCTGAAGATGTAGTAGCAGAATATTATAGTGACTTATGTAAATACTTCCCTAATTTTCCTAATCAGCCTGGTTTTGTAGATATAAATATTCCCAGAACAGGTATTTATGTATTACCAGATAATATTTCTCACGGAGTTTTAGATACCTTATTATGTGAATGTGGAAAAGTAGCTTATCCAGAATATATGGAAAGAGCTAAATCATATCTAGCAGACTTTTCTGAACAAGAACAAAAATCTCTTAAATGGAAGCCATTTGATCGATAAAAAGCTTTAGTAGCCACAGTAGTTAGTGTTTTAAAACCAGGAAAAACAAATACAGTTAGCATCGCAGATAATAATTGGGTGAGCGATAAAACACTTCTTGAAGTAGCAGCATTAAAAAAACTAAAAACATTTTTAATAGAACTTTTAGAAATAACTAATACTGCTAACCAAAATATTAGGTTTTGAAAACTTTTAAAATTAGCTGTATGATTACGCTCCCAAATTCAGAGTCACCTCTTAAACCTTGGAAAGAAACAGTAGTATGATCATAAAAAATACTAAGAAAAAGGAAACAAGCAAAATGAGAGAAACTTCCCAACCTGTTGTAAACAAAGTAGCCATCATTGGAGCGGGGCCTGGTGGTCTAGCAACAGCGATCGCTCTGAGAAAAAAAGGTATTGATGCCCATGTGTACGAGCGAGCCAAGGAATTACGTCCAGTAGGGGCAGGTTTAGGTTTACAGGCCAATGGTTTGAGATGTCTAGATGTGATTCAACCAGGTATAGTAGATATACTAAAACGTTCAGGTTGTCAAGTTAAAAGAGTGACTGTGAAAACAAGCACTGGAGAAACAATTAGGACTAGCGAAAGTACCATGATGGAAAAATATGGGCAACCACTGTTAATTATTTGGTGGTGGCGTTTGCAACAGATTTTAGCATCATATCTACCACCAGAAGTCATTCATCTGAATCATCGTTGCATTAGCTTTGAACAAAATGAAAACACTGTTATTACTCATTTTGATAACGGAAAAACTGCCCAAGCAGACTTGCTCATTGGAGCTGATGGGGTCAAATCTACAGTTAGACAAATATTGATTGGTGACGGGCAACCTAGATATCTTGGCACTATGTCTTGGCGTACTGTCATTAATTATGACAATAACAACGATCTACTACCACCAAATGAAGTCATAATTATGAGGGGAGAAAAAAGCATATTATTCCTGCTTAACTTAGGGGAGGGAAATATGTACTGGGGCGCTCGGAAGGTATTGTCAGATTCCTCTCTGTCCAGGACTGCTGATGAGGTTAAGTCTCGTGTCCTCAAAGAATTTGCTGATTGGATCGAGCCGGTGCGGAAACTGATGGAAGCAACCGATGCTGAACGGATATTAGAAAGGGCCAATCTGCGACAGACTGCCATTGAAGCAATGGAGTTATGGCAGGGTAACGTTATTGGGAGATGCAGCTCATCCAATGGCACCATCCGCAGGACAAGGAGCTAATACTACTTTTGAAGACGCTTATGAACTTGCTGAATGTTTGGGTAATTTCCCAGACCTGCAAACTGCACTTGCCAACTATGACAACCGACGCATCCAGCGTACAGCAATTATTCAAACCCGTAGTGCGGAGGGCGAGAAAGGTTACTACAAAAATACTCAGCAGACAAACCCACAGCCACCGCAGGGTTTTGAAGAGTTTCGACATTGGGTATATGATTACGATCCAAAATCAGAGTCACGTCTGAAACCTTGGAAACAGACCTGAGTAGTATAACAACAAACATCAAAAAAAAGGAAACAAGCAAAATGAGAGAAACATCCAAACCTATTGTGGAAAAAGTTGCCATTATTGGTGCGGGTCCAGGTGGTCTAGCAACAGCGATCGCTCTGAGAAAACAAGGTATTGATGCCCATGTCTATGAAAAAGCCAAGGAATTTCGTCCAGTGGGAGCAGGTTTAGGTTTAATGCCTAATGGTCTAAAATGCCTGGATGCTATTCAAACAGACATATTGAATACTCTAAAAAATTCAGGTTGTCAACTCCAGAAAACTACCTTGAAAACAATCAGTGGAGAAACAATTAGAACTAGCGAAAGTAGCATGATGGCTAAATACGGACAACCAACATTAACTATTTGGTGGTGGCGGTTGCAACAGATTCTGGCATCATTTCTCCCACCAAACGTTATTCATCTGAATCATCGTTGCATTGACTTTGAACAAAATGAAAACAATGTTGTTACCTATTTTGAAAATGGAAAAACTGCCCAAGCCGATCTACTCATTGGAGCAGATGGTGCAAATTCTGTAGTCAGACAAAAATTGATTGGTGATGGGGAACCTCAATATCTTGGTAGTATGTCTTGGCGTGCTGTTCTTGACTATAAAGAGGAGCTACTGCCACCTGATGAAGCCATTATAATGAAGGGAGAAGACAGTCTATTATTTATCTTCAATTTAGGGGAGGGAAATATGAACTGGATTGCTCAGAAGGTATTATCAGAAGCATCTTTTTCCACCACTCCTGCTGAAACAAAGTCTCGTGTTGTCAAAGAATATGCTAATTGGAACGAATTAGTACAGAAAGTGATCGAAGCAACCAATGCTGAACGCATCTTAGAAACTCCGATCTGCCAGAGACTAGCATTAAAGCAATGGAGTTATGGTAGGGTGACTCTATTGGGAGATGCTGCTCATCTGATGCCACCATCATCAGGGCAAGGTACTAATACCACTTTTGAAGATGCTTATGAACTTGCTGAGTGTCTGGCCAATTTTCCCGACCTAGAAACTGCTCTCAATACCTACGACAAACGTCGCATTCAGCGCACAGCAATTATTCAAACCCGTAGTGCTAAAGGTGATAAACTTCAGTTCTATCAACCGAGTCAACAAACCAAGCAAAAGTCACCGCAGGATTTTCAAGAGTTTCAAAATTGGGTGTATGATTACGATCCAAAATCAGAGTCGCGTCTGAAACCTTGGAAAGAAACTGTAGTAATATAACAACAAATACTAAAAAAAAGGAAACAAGCAAAATGAGAGAAAGGTCAAAACCTATTGTGGAAAAAGTCGCTATTATTGGTGCTGGTCCTGGTGGTCTAGCAACAGCGATCGCTCTGAGAAAACAAGGTTTTGATGCCCATGTGTATGAACGGGCTAGGAAATTTCGTCCAGTGGGAGCAAATATAAGTTTGCTGCCTAATGGTCTGAAATGCCTAGATGCCATTAAACCAGGTGTAGTGCATACACTAAAATATTCAAGTTGTCAAGTCCAGAGAGTCACTTTGAAAACAAGGACTGGAGAAACAATCAGGACTACCGAAAGTCCCATAATGAGAAAATACGGACAACCAGCATTAACTATTTGCTGGTGGCGTTTACAACAAATTTTAGCATCTGCACTTCCAGCAGAAGTCATTCATCTGAATCATCGTTGTATTGGCTTTGAACAAAATGAAAACAGCGTCATCACCCACTTTGAGAATGGCAAAACGGTCGAGTCAGATTTGCTTATTGGAGTTGATGGGGTAAACTCTACAGTTAGAGAAATATTGATAGGTGATGGTCAACCTCGATATTTGGGTAGTATGTCTTGGCGAGCTGTTGTCAATTATCAAGAAGAGTTACTACCTCCAAATGAAGTCATCGTTATGAACGGAGAAAAAAGCATATTATTCCTGCTGAACTTAGGGGAGGGAGATATGTACTGGGGCGCTCGGAAGCTTTTACCAGACTCCTCCCTTTCTTCCACTTTTGCTGAAGCAAAGTGTCGCGTCCTTAGAGAATTTGCTAATTGGATGGAACCAGTAAGAGAACTGATGGCACAGACAGATCCTGAACGGATATTAGAAGGGCGGATATGTGACAGACTGCCATTGAAGCAATGGAGTTATGGTAGGGTGACGTTATTGGGAGATGCAGCTCATCCGATGGCACCATCAGTAGGGCAAGGAGCTAATACTACTTTTGAAGACGCTTATGAACTTGCTGAGTGTTTGTACAACTTCTCAGAGCTAGAAACTGCACTTGCAAACTACGATAACCGTCGAATTCGCCGTACAGCAATTATTCAAACCCGTAGTGCGGAGGGTGAAAAACGCTATTATCAATCTAATCAGCAAACCAATCAAAAGTCACAGCAGATGTTTGAAGAGGAAGAGTTTCAAAATTGGCTGTATGATTACGAGCCAAATTCAGAGTCACGTTTTAAACCTTGGCAAGAAAAAGTAGTAGTATAAGAACAAATATAGCCATAAGAAATGATTCGTGAAAGAAACTGTAGGGGTTTTGTCTCCCAACCCAAGCGCATAAAGGATTTGGAGACCAGAAACCTACGATAAATCTTACAACCTATTTCGGATTACTATACCAATCAAAAGGAAACAAGCAAAATGAGAGAAACTTCTAAACCTGTAGTGCAGAAAGTCGCCATTATCGGTGGCGGTATTGGTGGTCTAGCAACAGCGATCGCTCTGAGAAAAAAAGGCATTGATGCTCATGTCTATGAGAAAGCTAGAGAGTTGCGCCCAGTCGGCGCAGGTTTATCCCTCAATCCTAACGGTTTAAAAGCTCTAGAGGCGATAGAATCAACTATAGTAGAACAATTAAAACAAGCGGGGAGCATACTCAAAGTCGTAAGCTTGCAGAAAAATACTGGAGAGATAACTCAAAAAACAAAAATCACCCTAATGGAAAAATACGGACAACCTTTGTTGAGTATCCGCTGGTCTAAATTACAGGAAATTCTGGCAGCAGCACTTCCACCAGAAATAATTCACCTGAATCATCGCTGTGTTGACTTCACTCAAAACCATAACAGTGTAACAGTAGAATTTGAGGGCAAAAAAACAGTAGAGGTAGACCTAGTAGTAGGAGCAGATGGAATTAAATCTGCTGTCAGACAAACACTAATTGGTGATGGCGAACCTCGCTATTTAGGTAGAATGTCTTGGCGTGGTCTTCTCAAGTATAGTCACGAACTGCTTGGTGCTAATGAAGTGACTACAATGACAGCCGCACCTAAGAACCTTACACTGATGGATGTGGGTGACGGATATATATTTTGGGGAGCAACAATGCTGTGTGTAGATGATTCTAATTCTGGGAATGCTGCTGATATTAAATCTCGGCTGCTCAAAGAATTTGGTGAGTGGGCATCTCCTGTGCCTGAGATTATGGAAGCAACAGATGCAGAAATCATTGTAGAACGACCGATATGGGATAGAGAACCATTGTCCAGTTGGAGCAAGGGGAGAGTTACACTTTTGGGAGATGCTGCTCATCCCATGAGTCCATCTATTGGACAGGGAGCAAGTACGGCTTTTGAAGATGGCTACGAACTCTCGGAGTACCTGGCAAAAGCTCCCAACCTTGACGCAGCTTTAGCTCTATATGATAGAAATCGCATAGAACGCACACATATTATTCAAGCTCGTAGTGGTTTGGCGGGCAGGCGAGCATACGAACCTGACAGCGAAAAATATCTTCAGGAGATATTCAGAAGTAATGAGGAGTTTGAAGACTGGCTTTATAAATACGATCCATTAGCGGTAGCGTCCTGTAGGGTATATTAGCCAGTCGAGAGGCGATCGCACAAAATTACAGTGAAGATCGCCTAAATTAGTAGGCACTATATATAGTATCCTTGCGTAAGTCCGATCGTAACAAATAGCCAAATACCAATACTAATATGAAATTACCCCCAGACAAATCTACTATTTTGCCCTTGAAAGCAAGTCTATTAACACTTTTAGCTATTATACCTCTTGTATCCATACATGGACACGAAAAAGATGTGTTGACTTTGATAAGCGATCGGTATATTCTAAAATCACATAAATACAATCACTCCAAACAGCCTCCAGTTAAGTATCAGAGTCAATCGCAGCCAGTAACGGAAAGTTTGAAAAACGCTCAAACTAGTGCAGGATGGCAGAAATAAGTGACCAGTAGAAGCAATGCCTTCTTCCTGAGATAGAATACTCAGAAGTGTGATCGCGATCGTAAAATAAATGGTCAATAGCCAAGCTAAAAATGATCGGCATTGAGTTGGATCCTTGAGTCAGTATGACCATGAATCTGAATCTGGTTAATCATCCTCTGAAAACCCCTG
>NZ_JAAHGK010000345.1:0-6207 GCF_010672505.1 Okeania sp. SIO2B9
TGGGAACTCTATGAAATGGATCGGGGTATTCGGAATCAGTTGTTGCAGCTTTGTACAGAAAGGTTTGGGCAGTCTCGACTGGAAGAATTATCTCGGTTTTTGGTCAGTTATATTGATTCTCAAGTTAATCGTGGGGAGTCTGTATCCAGTATTTGGCAGGGTCAAAGATGGACTGCTTTAGCTTATACTCGCCCGGAATTGGCTGCCCGTCAGTTGGCGGAGTCTTTGCAGGAAGCTTATGGACGGGATGATAAAGCGGAGTTGGTGAGGTTGTCGTCTTTGATGGAAACTTTGGCAGAACCTTTGAGAGAATATGAACCTTTGTTAGTGATGTTAGGGCAGGGGTATGGTGGTTATGCGCGGGGTGATGTTGCTGGAGTTGAGAATGTGAGGAGAGAGTTGGGAAAGAGTGAGGTTGATGTAGGTGGTGTGTTGTTGAGGTTTCCTGTTGCGTTGCCTTTACAGACTTTTTCCTTTGAGGTGGTGACGGTTAATAGGAGAGGTGAAGAAATTAATCGTGTTTGGAAGGAGGCTAAATTTTTTACTGAAGATTTGGGTAATGGTGTGATTTTGGAAATGGTGGCTATTCCTGGGGGAACATTTATTATGGGATCTCCAGAAAGTGAAGAAGGAAGACTTGATCAAGAAAGTCCCCAACATGAAATTACTTTGCAACCTTTTTATATGAGTAAATATCCCATTACTCAAGAGCAATATCAAGCCATTATCGGTGAAAATCCCTCTCACTTTAAAGGAAGAAACCGCCCTGTAGAAATGGTAACATGGCACAATGCCACAGAGTTTTGTCAACAGCTATCCAAAAAAACTAGGAAAAATTACAGACTGCCGAGTGAGAGTCAATGGGAATATGCTTGTCGAGCAGGAACAACTACACCGTTTTATTTTGGAGAAACTATTACTACTGATTTAGTGAACTATAATGGCTACGATACTTATGGCAATGCACCTCAAGGTAGATACCGAGAACAGACTACCGATGTAGGAAGTTTTCCTCCTAATGCTTTTGGTCTATTTGATCTGCACGGCAATGTATGGGAATGGTGTCACGATATTTGGCATGATAACTATGAAGGTGTACCTAATGATGGCAGAGCTTGGATTGATAGTAATGAAGGAGAAAAAATCAATAATGAAAATGATTTAGATTCTCACAGTAATGATGAAAAAGAACTGTATTCTGTGCTGCGGGGTGGTTCCTGGGGCGATTTTTTTATGAGCTGCCGTTCAGCTATCCGCAGCTACAGCGTTAGGCGTGGCTACCGTCACAACTATCACGGTATTCGAGTAGTCGTCTGTAGTTCTATTGAGTTTCTAACTAATTATGGTGACTCTACTCCTAATATTCAACAGAGACAAAAACCAATTATTTTACCAAACAATAATTTAGAGAATCTATTATTAAAGCCTTCTGGTACTTCCCAAGCAAAATTACCTCTGAAAACTTTTTCATTTGAGGTTGTTAAGGTTAATAGGAGAGGTGAAGAAATAAACCGTGTTTGGAGAGAAGCAGAATTTTTTACTGAAGATTTGGGTAATGGTGTGATTTTGGAAATGGTAGCTATTCCTGGGGGTAGTTTTATTATGGGTTCACCGGAGAATGAAGCTCAAAGACGTGATACAGAAAGTCCCCAACATGAAATTACTTTGCAACCTTTTTATATGAGTAAATATCCCATTACTCAAGAGCAATATCAAGCCATTATCGGTGAAAATCCCTCTCACTTTAAAGGAAGAAACCGCCCTGTAGAAATGGTAACATGGCACAATGCCACAGAGTTTTGTCAACAGATATCCAAAAAAACAGGGAAAAATTACAGACTGCCGAGTGAGAGTCAATGGGAATATGCTTGTCGAGCAGGAACAACTACACCGTTTTATTTTGGAGAAACTATTACTACTGACTTAGTGAACTATAATGGCAATTATACTTATGGTAATGCCTCTAGAGGTAAATACCGAGAACAGACTACCGATGTAGGAAGTTTTCCTCCTAATGCTTTTGGTTTGTACGATATGCACGGGAATGTCTGGGAGTTGTGTGCTAATCTGGGAATTTTTCCTTCCTATGCTGATATGCACGGCAATGTCTGGGAGTGGTGGCTAGATATTTGGCATCATAATGAAAATAATCTAGATTCTCAAGGTAATGAAGAAGAAGAACTGTATCCCTTGCTGAGGGGCGGTTCCTGGTTCAACGATCCTGATTTATGCCGTTCCGCTTTCCGCGACTACATCAATAGGCGCGACCTCTGTTACAACAATTACGGTTTTCGTGTTGTCTGTAGTTCTGGCGCTCTAATTAATCAGGGTGCCTCTATTCCAAATACTCAACAGAGACAACAACCTATTATTTTACCTACCACTAAACCAGAATCTATTATTACTCCCCAACCAAAATTACCTCTGAAAACTTTTTCATTCGAGGTGATCACAGTTAATAACAGAGGGGAAAAAATTAATCGTGTTCGCAAACAAGCCGAATATTTTACAGAAGACTTAGGTAAAGGTTTGATCTTGGAAATGGTGGCTATTCCTGGTGGAACATTTATGATGGGTTCGCCGGAGGATGAAGCAGGAAGGCGTGATACAGAAAGTCCTCAGCATGGAGTTAGTCTCCAACCCTTTTATATGAGTAAATATCCTATTACTCAAAACCAATATCAAGCTATTATGGGAAAAAATCCCTCTTACTTTAAAGGAGGAAAACGTCCTGTAGAAAGGGTTACATGGTACAACGCCACAGAATTTTGTCAAAAGCTATCCCAGAAAACCACTAAAATCTATAAACTACCAAGTGAGAGTCAGTGGGAATACGCCTGTCGAGCAGGAACAACCACACCATTTTATTTTGGAGAAACTATTACTACTGATTTAGTTAACTATAATGGTAACTATACCTATGCCAATGCACCTAAAGGTAAATATCGGAAACAGACAACTGATGTGGGAAGTTTTTCTCCTAATGCTTTTGGTTTATATGATATGCACGGTAATGTCTGGGAGTGGTGTGCAGATGACTGGCATGATAATTACGAAGATGTTCCCACTGATGGAACTGCTTGGGTTAATAGTCATGATTTCCAAAATATCAATAATGAAAAAGAGCTGTATCCTTTGCTGCGAGGAGGATCGTGGTACGATAACCCTTATGTCTGCCGTTCTGCTATTCGCGGTGGCAGCGATAGGCAAGCCTCCCACGTCTACATTTTTGGTTTCCGTATTGTCTGTACTTGTATAAACCTAACCTTACAGGATGACTCTACTCCTAATATTTAACTTTAACCAAAATAACAAAAAATTATTCTACCAAGCACTAAACCAGAACCTATTATTATTCCCCAACCAAAATTACCTCTGAAAACTTTTTCATTTGAGGTAATCACAGTTAATAACAGAGGTGAGGAAATTAATCGCGTTCCCAAACAAGCTCAATATTTTACAGAAGATTTGGGTAATGGTGTGATTTTGGAAATGGTTTATATTCCTGGAGGGAGTTTTATTATGGGTTCGCCAGAAAGTGAAAAACGAAGATTTCACACAGAAAGTCCCCAACATCAAGTTATTCTCCAACCTTTTTATATGAGTAAATACCCCATTACTCAAGACCAATATCTTGCTATTATGGGTAAAAATCCCTCTTACTTTAAAGGAGGAAACCGCCCATTTGAAAATGGTATTACTTCCAGAGATTTTCCGACTCCCTGCTCTCTGTTTCCTGTTCTTTGTTCTTTGTTCTCTGTTCCCCATTACCTTCTTAAAATGAAAAATTCCCCAAACATTAATCCGAATCAAAACCCAGAAAAACAACCACAAATGCTTAACCCTAATGGTGCAAAAATCATTCTCGGTACACCATCCTCAGATTCCCTAGTTGTACCACTCGCACCTAGTCCAACTACAATGTTCGGACCCCGTGGAGCTTGCTTAATCTCAGAAACAGGACCTCTGTGGGTTGCTGATACCGGACATCATCGATTATTGGGATGGCGAAAATTTCCCGAAATTGACACGCAACCTGCTGACTGGGTTATCGGACAATCTGACTTTTCTCAAGAAGGGCAAAATGCCAATGGTACAACCACCGCAGCAACAGTAAGCGTCCCCACTGGTATCTGTGCTTGTGGAGAAGGGTTAGCAGTAGCTGATGCTTGGAATCATCGGGTATTAATTTGGAAGCAGTTACCCGAAGATAATAATGTTCCTGCCGATATCGTTTTAGGTCAGGCAGATTTTTCTCAAAATGAATCTAACCGGGGTCAACCAGAAACTGCTGCGGACCGAATGCACTGGCCTTATGGTGTCGTCTACCATCAAGGAAAACTCTGGGTAGCAGATACGGGCAACCGTCGGGTGTTGATGTGGCATCAGTTGCCAGAGGTTAATGGACAACCTGCCGATCTCGTTTTGGGGCAGGCAAATATGAGTTTTCGGGATGAAAATGGAGGGAGTGAAGCGACGGCAGCGAGTATGCGTTGGCCTCATGCAATTACTTTTTGGGGCAATAATGTTCCGCAACAGTATGGCGATCGCTTGATTGTGACTGATGCTGGAAATAATCGGGTAATGATTTGGGATGCCATCCCTACTGAGAATAATCAACCTTGTTCTGTAGTTCTCGGTCAATCTCAATTTAATACAGTACAGTTAAATCAGGGAGTTTATTTTCCTTCTGCTGCTAGTTTGAGTATGCCTTATGGTGTAGCTGCGGTTGCTAATTGGTTGATTGTTGCTGATACCGCTAATTCTCGGTTATTGGGTTGGCGGGATACTGTGGATATTGGCACTCCGGCAGTTGCATTAATTGGTCAGTCAGATTTTCAGAGTAAGGGTGAAAATGCTTTGAGTTTGTATCCGACTCGCCAAAGTTTGTGTTGGCCTTATGGGATTTCGGTTTGTGGCAATACTGCTGTTATTGCTGACTCTGGTAATAATCGAGTATTGTTGTGGTCTCTGAATCAGGACTTACGCAAAGACACTATATATAGTACATACTAAATCAGAGCGATATTCAACTGTAATTCTGCGCGATCGCTTAACTATCTATTCAAAAAGCTTCAGTTATTTAGAGTTAAATGAGTTTCATTTTATTTGAATTCTTTTACCTGATATTTTTTCTAATTCATTCCAACTTAATTATCCAATATTTTGATCTTTCTCGATTGCGACCAGTATCATCTACTAGATGATTTCTTTTTAAGAGACAGTAATAAAATTTTCCGCTTGTTATCTACCAATGCCATTAATCTTTGTGTTCCATACCAACTATCCATTAAGACAGTTTTATTGTGATCGTATTTTTCTCACTTAATGATATTACAAATGACTGTTTAAGATTTTTTTATTAAGTCTAAATACTTACTCCTGTTTTTTGGTTTTTACATACTGCATTTTGTAGCACCAAATGTGGGTTTATAAATAAACGGTAAAGCCTTTTTTATCTTTTTATTTTGGGTTTAATACCCCGCCATCTACACGGTATTGACAATTGGTTGAGGTTATAATACCAAGCGTGAAAAAATAATGTTACGAATAGTCAGAGGAATAAAAAGACAAATGCAGGATATGTCCTTTGACAAAGCGGTCGTTAGCGCAGCTTCCCGTAGGGTGGGATGGCGTACTTCGGAGCGGGTCTGCACTCTTCGGGTCTCCTCGCCATATCCAATCGACCAAGAGAGCGGTGCGACCCCGCGACGACGCCAGTCGCACCTGGTAGCGCACCAAGAGAAAAGAATTATTTCCGACCTGAAAAATGGTATTGAAGCTATTAATTCTGACTCAGTCCTCCTAACTTCCCCTCCTGGGAGGGGGAGGGGCGAGGGGTGGGTTGACTCCTCAGAAATATCCTAGCTATTTGTAGCAAATATTTATTAATTTGGTATAAGACACGAAGTAGCTTGTCGAAGACTTTCCCCATCCACTTTTTCCTTCTTTCTTCTTCAAGGATGATTATTTATCTGTAGGCCAAACTCCAGAAAAGATATTTTTCACCGCAATTGAAATTCGTTCAATATCTTCTTTTAAAAGTGGCGGCCACATTACTCCTTTTCGTCTACCAGCTTCAAATAATTTTAGACTTTCTATTGCTAATAAATATAATCCGGCAACTAATTCTCGGTCTAGAAGAGGATCTCCTTGCAACATTTCAAAAGAGATTTTTAGAGCTAACAAAATATTAGTTGCTTGGCC
>NZ_JAAHGK010000346.1:0-6204 GCF_010672505.1 Okeania sp. SIO2B9
TACTTAATGGTGGGTCTGACTCACCCTCAGACAATACAGATGAGTTTCTACTTGCTGGAGATGAGTTAGCTTCTATCCCTGAAATTGAAGTTCAAGAGTTAACTACATCATCTGATAATAATATGATTGAGGATGATATCACAACAGGTTCAAGGACTATTGAAACTGCCGAGCGTGATAGTCAAGATCCAGTTTTAGCAGCCATAGATACGAATAATATGGCACCGATTTAATTGACATTCTCGGAGAATTCTGGACTCAGGACTTAGGTCATATCAAATCCGTTTTATTGGACATAAAAAAATTATCCAATAGTCATAACTACGCTCATCTTTGTAATTCTCTCTCCTCCTGACTCCTGACTCCTGACTTCCCCTCCTGGGAGGGGGAGGGGCGAGGGGTGGGTTGACTCCTCCTAACTTAACCATTCTATGGCTGTTTAACTGGATTTGATATCATGCTGCGCTTGACCTGTTGCGTAGCGTTAACGCAGTTGTGCGCCAGCTAAACAAAAACTTTTTGCTTGTAGTATTGCTCTAGCCCATGAAATATCTACCTGGCGGGCTAAAATTATACTACAAACTGACAAATTTTTGATAACTTTACTCACCACTAAATTATACACTCAACTCACACCCACAAAATCTCAGTCTTGCTCACATCTCCATCGAACAACTACTATTTTTTTCTCCTAACCATTGCTCCCCTAACCGCTGGAGAGCTATCATAACTGGTTGCACTTCTAACCCTTTATCCGTCAAAGAATATTCAACATGGGGAGGCACTTCCGGAAATACCTGCCTTGCTAACAAACCATACTTTTCTAACTCTCTGAGTCTTAACGTCAGTGTTTTTGAGCTAATTCCTGGCAGTGCTTCTAATAATTCGTGAGTCCGACGATCGCCACTCAACAACTGTTGCAAAATCAATACCGACCACTTACTACCCAATATTCTTAATACAAACTGAATCGGACAATTGTTGTTTAAACACAATATATCCCTCATTTTAACATCCGATTTAACATTGTTATTTTTAACTTTCATTTTCTTCTAACTCTTAAAACTTTATTTTTCTTTAATAATAACCTTTACCACTGAAAAAACAAAATTTTTTACTTTTTGTAACTAAAGATTTTTTCCGACCCTATATTGCAATTACAGTAGAAAGTATTAGGATGTAGATGGAGGTCAAAAATCCTCCTCTAGCTAAAAAACTAGAATCTATGTAGAAATAATCCACCTTAATTATGGAGTTTAAAAGTTAGGGATCGATAAGTTTGTTTTTCTTAACATCCCACAAATCAATCATTATATTTAACATTGTGAAAAAAAAAGAAACAAAACTAAATAAATAAATCCTGCCTCGCAACACGGCATAAATAAAACATTGGAGGAGAAAATTATGGTGAACCTATTAGGTCAAAAAAGCCCAAAAAAAGTAGATGTAACAGCTTTTGTCCTATGGTTTGAAGAAGTAGGAATTGCAGATATTCCATTAGTGGGAGGAAAAAACGCATCCCTGGGAGAAATGATTCAGCAATTAACTCCCAAAGGTGTAAACGTTCCCAATGGATTCGCCACCACTGCTTACGCATATCGGTATTTCATCCAAAAAGCTGGATTAGAGAAAAAACTGCGAGAACTATTTGCTGACCTAGATGTAGAAGATGTCAGGAATTTACGGCAACGAGGCAAACAAGCTCGCACCCTCATCCTCGACACCCCATTTCCAGAAGAATTAGAAACAGCCATCGTCACAGCATATCACCAAATGTGCGACCGCTACGGCACTTCTGCTGAATATTGTGACAAACTAGAAGGCAACTCCAAACAAGAGTGCGAACGCTACACCAAAGAAGTTGACGTAGCAGTACGCTCCAGCGCAACTGCTGAAGATCTACCAGATGCGAGTTTTGCCGGACAACAGGAAACCTACCTCAACATTTACGGTGATGAAGCAGTATTAGAAGCTTGCCATAAATGTTTCGCCTCCATATTCACAGACCGCGCCATTTCCTACCGCACCATCAAAGGTTTCGACCACTTCGACATTGCTTTATCAGTGGGCGTGCAAAAAATGGTACGTTCAGACCTCGCCTCCTCCGGTGTCATGTTTTCCATCGATACCGAAACCGGATTCAAAAATGCTGCCCTGGTAACAGCAGCTTACGGTTTAGGTGAAAACGTAGTGCAAGGTGCAGTCAACCCAGACGAATACTTTGTTTTCAAACCCACCCTTAAAGAAGACTTCCGCCCCATACTAGAAAAACGCCTGGGTACAAAAGAACTGAAGATGATTTATGACATCGGCGGTTCCAAACTTACCAAAAACGTGCCAGTGCCAGTTTCCGAACGGGAAAAATATTGCATCAATGACGACGAAATCTTGCAACTGGCAAAATGGGCCTGTATTATTGAAGAACATTATTCTCAAGTGCGTGACCATTACACCCCAATGGATATTGAATGGGCAAAAGACGGTCTCACTGGTGAACTATTTATTGTGCAAGCGCGTCCAGAAACAGTACAATCTCAAAAATCTGGAAGTATTCTCCGTAACTTCAAACTCAAAGGTAGCAGTGATGTATTAGTTCGCGGTCGCGCCGTGGGAGAAATGATTGGGCAAGGTGAAGCTCGTGTTATTCTTGACGTGCACAAAATTGACGAGTTTATGCCAGGGGAAGTTTTAGTAACTAACAAAACTGACCCTGACTGGGAACCAATTATGAAAAAGGCTAGCGCGATAGTTACTAACCAAGGCGGACGCACTTGTCATGCTGCTATTATTGCGCGGGAGATGGGTATTCCAGCAATAGTTGGTTGCGGTGATGCTACTAAAGTGTTGATGACTGGTCAGGAAGTAACTGTTTCTTGTGCTGAGGGTGAAGAGGGCAAGGTTTATGAGGGTATGGTGCCTTTTGAGGTACAGGAAACTTTGTTGGGTGACTTGCCTAAGACTCGCACCAAGATTTTAATGAACGTTGGCAACCCAGAGGAAGCTTTTGGTCTGTCTTCTATTCCTTGCGATGGTGTGGGGTTAGCACGGTTGGAATTTATTATTGCCAATCATATTAAAGCTCACCCATTAGCTTTAATTCACTATGATGAGTTGGAAGATCCGTTAGTGAAACGGGAAATTGGTAATTTGACTGCATTGTACGAATATAAACCTGATTTCTTTGTGGATAAATTGGCGCAAGGTGTAGGTACGATCGCTGCTGCTTTTTATCCTCATCCTGTAGTGGTGCGAATGAGCGATTTCAAGAGTAATGAATATGCGAACCTATTAGGTGGTCGTCAATTTGAACCTGGGGAAGAAAACCCCATGATTGGTTGGCGAGGTGCGTCTCGTTACTACGATCCCAAATATCGCGATGCTTATGCTTTAGAGTGTAAAGCATTGAAGCGGGTACGGGATGAAATGGGATTGACTAATGTGATTCCAATGATTCCTTTCTGTCGGACTCCTGATGAAGGTCGTAAGGTGTTAGCGGAGATGGAGAAAAACGGTTTGAAACGGGGCGAGAATGGGTTGCAAGTGTATGTGATGTGCGAGTTGCCCAGTAATGTGATTTTTGCTGATGAGTTTGCTCAAGTGTTTGATGGTTTTTCTATCGGTTCAAATGACTTGACTCAGTTAACATTAGGTTTAGACCGAGATTCGGCATTAGTGGCGCATATTTTTGACGAACGGAATGAAGCAGTACGTCGGATGGTGAAAATTGCCATTAAAGCAGCTAAGAAATACGACCGCAAGATTGGTATTTGCGGTCAAGCACCAAGTGATTATCCAGAGTTTGCCAGGTTCTTAGTTGAAGAAGGTATTGACTCATTGAGTTTAAATCCCGATTCATTGTTGAAGACTCTGTTGGATATTGGCAAGATGGAGGAGTCTGGTTCCGTGATGGATGATATTATGGATGTGGCGAGGGCGAAATAGTTTGAGGTTGTTGATGATTTCTATTTTTGTGTAGAAACTAGCGATCGCTCCTTTTTACTACATAGATTCTATGATTCTATGTAGTAAAAAGGAGCGATATTGTCTCTTTTTACTGATAACTGATAACTGATAACTGATAACTGAAATCTATTCTTCCTCATCAAAGACGGGCGGCCAAAGCTCGGAAATTGATATTTTCCAACCAGGGAATAGTTCGGGAATGCTCAATATATCATCCCCTGTAAATTCAATGGGTTCTCCTGTGGGGCGATAAATTATTACTGTTTCTTCATCAGGATCGATTAATATTGCGACTTGCACCCCCAGTTCGATATATTTTAGGAGTTTCTTTTTCAGAGGGGGAACTCTATCGCTTTGAGACTTGATTTCCACTGCTAGATCGGGTACCATTTCTGCAAAATAGCGGATGCTTCGTGGCAAGCGATCGGCTTTGACAAAAGATACATCTGGTGCTTTGAGGTTGCTATCGGGTAAGATAAAACCACCTGCGGAGTCGAATACTCGCCCCAGACGACGGGGGTTTATCCAAGCATAAAGAGAGGCACTTAAACGAATGCCTACTTCGCTCGAAACGATATCTGATGGACCCATAACTGATATTTTTCCACCTTCTAATTCTAATTGATAATCTAAACCAGCTTCATTGAATAGGGTTTGCACTATTTCTAAATCTTTGATAGTGACATCCGACATACTTCCTCTGAGTTATATGATGATAGGTTAATTTGTATTTTAGCAGAAAATACTACATATTGAATTTGTTTGTAGTTGGGCTTTAGCCCTAATATTAAGTAATGTAAGGGCTAAAGCCCAACTACGAGCATAATTATAACTGTTCTACCGAACATAATATGAGCTAAGTTGTTTGAGTAAAAAATTCGGAATTTAGACAAATTTTTTCCCCTTGATAATAGACCCAGGTGTTGATATTTGAAAGTATTGAAAGTAATAGTTGACTTTTTTGAGCGTGATAATTTCCCTGAATAGCGGGGCTGAAAAAAAGTCGGAAATGGTTTGATAAAGACCGGATTCTAATGTCATAGATTCTTATGTTCAATATTCCACCGCTCCCAATGCTTTTAGACTGGCTTTTTGGGCGCTGCTTAATCCTGTGACTCCAGTAATATTGGCGTTTTCATAAGGTCTGGGTACTCTCAGGGTTTTGATGTACTCTCTTGTTTTGATGTTCCAGAGTTTAATTGTTTCGTCGGCGCTACTGCTGGCAAGTATTTGACCGTTGGGATTGAAACACCCTTATTACTCTAAGAGAAAGTTAATCGGGGTGATCTGGAAAATATACGATAACTGTGGATATATTTCCGCAGATTAAACCTTAGTATTATTACTGAATAATTACACCAAATTACTGGACTTGATATTATATCAATTTAGGATAAGTACAGTCTGATTTTTTTATACATCAGTAAAAACTAAGTATATTGATATCAATTTAATAAAAAAAATCAGTATTTTTGTGTAAAACACGTTTTTTTTTATTGTCTATTTTTACTTTAGATATTTAAGTATCAGATGTCATAAACCCCGTAGATTATACCCCTTTATTGACTAAAAATAGCTACTGTGATTACATAAATATCACTTGAATTTTAAAATTCAAGCTCCTAGAAGCTTCTGCCTGATTAGGTTAGCAAAAAATCTAGATTTACCAATCAAAAATAATTGACATTGTAGTGTTATAGTGAATATCAATTAGTTTAAATAAGTTTCAAGTTAATTGGTCGATTCAAATTAATTATGGCACAAATTATTCCTGACAGGATTCCAGCAAAAGCTAGTGCTGGTGAAAAACGATTGTATAATATTTTATCTAGGCTACCTGATGATTTCTCGGTTTGGTATGAACCTGATATTGATGGGCGTTATCCTGATTTTATAATTTTATCTCCTGATTTTGGAGTGTTAATAATTGAGGTAAAAGGATGGAATTTCAACTCTATTTTGAAAGCTAACTCAGACTATTTTGAGATTAAATGGAGGCAAAATAATAGAGAAACAAATCAAAAACAAAAATCGCCTCTAAGTCAAGGACGAGATTATCTTTTTAAGATACTCGATCGACTAAAAAAACACCCGGTTTTGACTCGTCAATCGGGTAATTATCAAGGAAAATTATGCTTTCCTGTGGGTGTTGGGGCGGTGATGTCTAATATTACTTATAAACAAGCATCTGAATCTAAACTTGACCAACAGATATTACCAATAAAAAAAGTAATTTATAAA
>NZ_JAAHGK010000347.1:0-6198 GCF_010672505.1 Okeania sp. SIO2B9
GACAGAATGGATCGCCAAGCGTAGTGGACACAAAAATGTCTCTCAAATGCACTATGCTCGTCAGGGAATCATCACTGAAGAAATGGACTTTGTGGCCCAACGAGAAAATCTCCCAGATTCATCTGGAAAGTTAGTCTTCTCAGCATTCTGTTGGCTAAAATGCACCCGTTTTCCTAAAGACTCTGCTCGTGCATGACTATAGCGTAATATGGCAGGAGCTAGATCGATACCATAAACTTCAGCATTTGGATAAGCATCTACATAAGGCAAAGTATTAGCACCCACTGTACAACCCATATCTAGAATTTTCCCTGGTTGAAAATTTGGGTATTGCTGCTTCAAGAATTTATGAATAACCGTCTGACCTCTGACATCACGAAGAGACTTAGGGTTTCTCATGGCAACATAAACTCCCAAGTCATAAATAGCACCTGCCGCTACGTCATCTTGAGTGTATTCGCTATTGTATCCTCCAGGCATACAATGGATATCTACAGCAGTTTGGTAGGTGGGAATTTTTAATTCCGGGTTTAGGGTAAGTGTTCCCAGAGGTTTTTCCCTATCTTTGGCACATTCCACCAAATTTGGTAGTTGACGTTCGACAGTAGTAATTACTGATTCCCACATCATTTCTTGGGTAATACGTTTGCAGCTACTGTACCACTTATAAGATGGTTGTTGCTGCATTTCCCGCCGAATTTCATAACGATCTTTAGGGGAACGTTGATTTTCTTTTTCAAATTGTGGTTTGACAGTCTCTTGGTAAACCAACTTTAAGTCATTTCGCATTTTTCCAAACAGATAGTTTCTGAAACTTTTAACAAAGTTTTGTCGTGCTAACTCATCGTGATTTGCTTGTGGTATCATAGTATGATTCATGTCCAGTTGAATAATTAGACTTTGGTGGAAGGAAGGCAGCTATGCTGGAGGCAGGAGGCAGAAGGTTTTCTCAAGAGTGTCACCTTAATTTTATACACGCTCCAATGCTACCGGAAATGATATGAGCTAATTTTTTGTTCATAATTTTGTCTTAGTCAGCACTTACGCACGGACACTAAGTCGAGTGAGGGCGTTTTGCTCCGCAACATATAAAGCGGAGCTTTGCGTTAGCAAATTCCATTCGCCCCTACATATTTTGCCTTCCTTCTTCCCTCTTCCCTCTTCCTTCTTCTTGAAATTAATCCAACTCTTCTTCCCCAATATCCCCAATACTAACAGGAGCTGCTACAGGCGATCGCAAATCCTCTACCATCTCTTGTATTTCCAATGGTGGTGGAGGTGTCATTCGAGAGACTACCAAAGTCACAATAAAATTTAACACCATTCCTACAGTGCCAATACCTTCAGCAGATACGCCGAAAAACCATGTCGGCATTCCAGCAAATTTGACACCAATAATATAAACAGTAGTAAACAACAAACCCGATACCATACCAGCGATCGCTCCTTCCCGGTTAGTACGTTTATCAAACACACCTAAAATAATCACCGGGAAAAAACTTGCAGCAGCTAAACCGAAAGCAAAAGCTACTACCTGAGCAACAAACCCTGGTGGGTTAACTCCAAAGTAACCAGCAATAGCAATAGCAAACCCTACCATGACTCGCCCTACCATTAACCGTCGCGACTCAGACGCCCCTGGATCGATCATTCGATAGTAAACATCATGGGCAATGGAACTGGAAATCACCAATAATAAACCAGATGCAGTAGACAAAGCAGCAGCTAACCCTCCTGCTGCCACTAACGCAATTACCCAAGGAGCAAGTTTAGCTACTTCTGGAGTAGACAAAACAATGATATCTCTGTCGATCCTAATTTCATTAGTCTCTATATCTGGAGTTAGTTGGAAACTACCATCATTATTTTTATCGGTAAATTCTAATAAACCGGTATTTTTCCACTTTGTTGCCCAGTCTAACTGTTGCACTTCCTCCAAAGTTTTGTTGTGTAAACTGTCAATTAAGTTATATCGGGCGAAAGTAGCTAAAGCAGGAGCAGTTGTATACAAAATAGCAATAAACAATAATGCCCAACCAGCAGAATATCGAGCAGCTCTTACATTAGGAACTGTGTAGAAACGAACAATAACATGAGGTAAACCAGCAGTTCCCACCATCAGCGCAATAGTGATAAACAAAACATCAAGCATACTTTTGTTAGTAAAAGCAGCACTGTATTCTTGGAAACCCAAATCTACCTGAACCTGATTTAGTTTTTCGACAATATCGCTGAAAGTAAAAGCAAATTGAGGAATGGGAATACCTGTAATAACTGTCGCAATAGCAATAGCTGGAATCAGATAAGCAACAATGAGTACAGTATATTGGGCGACTTGAGTCCAAGTGATGCCTTTCATTCCACCTAAGATGGCAAAAAAGGCAACAATAATCATCCCAATGACAACACCAGTACCAATATCAACTTGCAAAAAGCGACTGAAAACAATACCGACACCGCGCATTTGCCCAGCAACATAAGTCATAGAGACAAAGATAGCAGCAATAACTGCAACGATGCGGGCAACATTTGAGTAGTAGCGATCGCCTACAAAATCGGGTACTGTATATTTACCAAACTTCCGCAGATATGGAGCAAGTAGTAGTGCTAATAGTACAAAACCTCCAGTCCATCCCATTAGATAGATGGAACCATCATAACCCAAAAAAGAAATTAACCCTGCCATTGAAATAAATGATGCAGCAGACATCCAGTCAGCGCCAGTAGCAGCACCATTAGCAATAGCAGGTACACCTTGATCGGCGACAAAAAAACCTTTACTATCTTTAACTCGCGATCGCCATCCAATGTACAGATAACCCATGAAGGAAATAATAACGAGTATAAATGTCCAGACTTCTACAGTCATTTAGTCTCTCCTGTCAGTATTAGATTGTCGATCGAGTTTGTCCATGTTGTATTTTTTATCGAGTTTATCCATTTGAATGGCGTAAGTAAAAATTAAGATGACAAAGACATAAATTGAACCTTGTTGTGCCATCCAAAAACCCAAGGGGACACCAAAGAATTGAATTGCATTTAAGGGTTGGACTAATAAAATGCTAAAAACAATTGACACTAAAGCCCAAACTATTAGCAAGTTTCTGATTAATGCTTTGTTGGCACGCCAGTATGCTTGACGTTTTTCTTCATTCATTTTTTAAGTTGTTGATTGATTATGGATATTTTGATCGAATTTTCGGGACAAAATCTGATTAATTAGCTCTAAGAGACTGTTTGTAAAAGGAATATTAAATCTAGGCATAGTGGCGTGACACAGCTAAAATGGTGCCACCGTAACCCACCTAATATTCCGAATATTAAGCCAATATGCTTTCTTAATCTTTGCTTGTACATTCACTCTCTAAACATGGCCTTTTTTCTATAAACTAGGCAAGTTAGATTAATCCCAAGTATGTTATTAAAGCATTATTTAGTACTCCTTGGAAGTGTCATATAAAAATTAACAATTAGTCCTTAGTTGGGTGCATCTCAATTTTGAATAAAGCCAAAAAATTATCGCTTTTAGGCAACAGCTTATCTGGCAACAGGCAATAGAGAATATATAGGAAAAAAGTATTTTTGCAAATAGTGAGATGCACCCCCTCAGTTTTTGTATTTTTCTGCACTTTTATAGTTACTTTATTATTCTCTAATTATTTAGACATTTTATAAACAATTGTGCTGAGAACTTATATTATGTCCGGATAATTAGCGAGCAAAAAAACTTTCTCCTTTTCCTCCTCTTATTTCTTGCTTCTTTATTCCCTCCTGACTCGGTCCTCCTGACTTCCCCTCCTGGGAGGGGGAGGGGCGAGGGGTGGGTTGACTCCTCCCTAATTTTTTTTATAAGTAATCAACCGGACATAATATTACAGCAGAAGTAATATGAAATACGAAAAATCATATTTAGTTGTTAATAAATAATTAAATAATCTACGGATGTATAGCTTTTAGGATTTTTTTATAATTAATTAAGCAGACATAATATGAAAAGGTAGTAGTAGAAATTTTTTTATCTTTGAATTTGGCAACTACACTCCATTTAGCTCTCAGCTAATATCAAGTCTCATTAGACATCTCCAGAGAATAGGGAATAGGGAATAGGGAATAGGTATGGAGGGGGAAATAATTGATAATTTCTATACGATAATTAATTTTATTTTTGATTTTTACCAGATGTCTATTTCTGAAATAATGGTTGATTTTATATCATGTTCGGACGGGTCAGTTATAAATAAAATTTCAGAACTGACAGTACCAAATAAATACTGAAATTATCTTGAAATACTGAAATTATCTTGATTTTTCTCCTTTCTTCCCTCCTGACTCCTGACTCCTGACTCCTGACTCCTCGCTAAGTTATTTATAAGTATTCAACTGAACATGATATTACACCTGATGTTACAAATAGTTTCGCTTCTTTAAATATCAAATAATTGCCTAAAGCTATTGTCTTGTCAAAGTTTTTAGCTGATCGAATCTAACTTCTGACTTCTGACTTCTGACTTCCATGAAACGGTGTCAGCCTTGAGGCCAATTAACTCTTGCAAAAATCTCTCAATAAGTATATATTTTCTAATATGTAGTAATGCATTTATTCAGAAGCAAATCTGGGCAATCATAAAAATGGTATTCTATCAGCATGATTCACTTAAGTCTGAACTAAATCAAAGAGGTTGGCGTTTGACTCCCCAAAGGGAGACTATTTTACAAATGTTTCAACACTTACCTCAAGGTAAACACTTAAATGCAGAAGAAATATATAATCTGTTGTTATATCAACAGGAAAAAATTAGCCTTTCTACTGTCTACCGAACCCTACATCTCTTGACAAAAGTAGGTATTTTGCGGGAACTAGAATTAGCTGAAGGACACAAACATTATGAGATTAACTCCCCTAACCATCGTAAACATCATCATATAGTCTGTCTTCAATGCCATAAAACTTTTGAATTTAACGATGATTCTATAACGAAAATTAGCCAGAAACAAGCTGAAAAAGAAGGGGTCGAAATGTTAGACTGCCAATTAACAGTTCATGCTGTCTGTATAGAAGCTTTACGCAAAGGTTGGCCTGCTTTAGTACCTACCAGTTGGTCTTGCCCAAGAACTCACTTACAAAAAATGTCTAACTCAAGTTCAAATCATCAAAAGGTAAAATTGGAGGAGGAGGAGGAACTACCAAATGTTCAATAACTGTTCTATGACTCTCGCGGTTAGTTTGTACTTCGGCTGCGATCGCTTCAATTTTTATTTCTAAACAACCATAAGCAATATACAGTTCTGTAATTACCTCTACTTGCCCCATGCCATTAGGAATAAAGTCAGTTAACCAACGTGGTCCTGCAACTATTGTTTGAGCTTGGCGGTCGTAAACCCAAATCTTAACATAAATACCAGGCAAACCCTCCGGTAATTGTACTCTAACTTTTACATCTTTTCCAGCAATTACATCTTTAGCCAGTACTTCTAAATGAGGCACTGGCACTGGTTGATCGTCTGGTAAAACATAAGGTTGTCTAGAAATTGATTCATCTTCTGGTTGAGAAATATTTGCTAAATCATCATTCCATTGTTTTTCTTGCTGCTCTATTTGTTCATCTTCAACAACAAACTCTTGTGCTTCCCAATTAATTTCATCAGAATTGTCACTGGCAAGTTCTTCATCATCAACTATCGTATTTATAGAGTCACTATCTTGCAACTTATCTGTTCCAGTTTTATGTTTATCTTCTGATATATTCTCTAATTCTTCAGTTGGAGATAAAGAAGAAGCTTTCATCCATTGGGACAACTCAGAATCATTAACCAAAGAATTCAGCCGAGAAAAAAATCTATCCTCTAAATTCAAAGCCTTAAATGCCTCTTTTCTAGGAGCAAATTTTGTCGGAAAGGGAACAAGGTTTTGCTGATTTATAGAATAAACTTCCTCTTCCTCAGTAGTTTTCGACTCCGACTCCGACTCTGACTCTTCTATTTCTTCTGCTTGTAAACTTGTCCGCTCTGAAAGTTTATTTGAATCTTCCCAGACATCATCTAATTCATCTGAATCTTGAGGAGCATTTGACTTGGCCAGCAACTCATTAATCAGAGTCTTATCTTTGGCCATTGTTTCCGGTGGTGGGTTTCCAAAGGTTGGTAACTCTAGTGTTCCAGAATCTTCCTCTCCTTCAACAGGTTGATATATCTGTGGTA
>NZ_JAAHGK010000348.1:0-6192 GCF_010672505.1 Okeania sp. SIO2B9
AGACGACGCTAGCGGATTTCTTATCGACGATAAACTCCAGCCCCGCATCGAACGTCGATTGCCAGACGACGCGCGCAAACCGGTTCAGCCCGATCCGGGAGGCTGGTTCGTCTGCTAATAATAATACTGGACGATTAACAATTGCACGAGCGATCGCTACTCTTTGTTGTTGTCCTCCTGATAATTGATTGGGTTTATTATTCATCCGATTTTCTAACCCCACTAACTTTAAAGCTTCTGCTGCTCTTTCTTTTCTTTCTTTACTAGAAATTCCAGCATAAAGCATAGGTAAAATAACGTTATCTAGTGCTGTTATTTGTGGTAATAAATGAAATTGCTGAAAGACAAATCCAATTTTGAGATTGCGAATTTTAGCTAAGTCTTTTTCTAAAGTATTAGCTATATCTAAACCATCAAGATAATAATTACCAGATGTAGGGCGATCGAGACAACCAATAATATTCATACAGGTAGATTTACCAGAACCCGATGCTCCCATAATAGAACAATATTCTCCTTCTTCAATAGTTAAACTAACACCATTTAAAGCACGAACTTCTACATCACCCATCACATAAATTTTGGCGATATTTTCTAATCCGACAATGACTGGTTTTTTGGTTTTATTCTCTGGGAGAATTAACGAATTATTTTCAGAATATTTGTATTGCATAGTAATTTCAGTTATCAGTTATCAGTTATCAGTACCTCTGCAATAAAGAGGTTTAACATAAGGAATATTATCTTTTTTTATCCTCTTTTAAGGGAAGGCTTTAGACCGAATTTTTCGGTAATTTTTAACAACGAGTTATTTTCAGCACATTTGCTTTGTATAGGTAAGCATTCAGCAGTCAGCTATCAGCTATCAGCTATGAGTTATTAATTATCTTGGAAGAAGGAATTAGTATTCAAGGAGAATGAAAAATTATGTTTGCGCAGCATTCCACAGGAAATGAAATAGTACTTTCAGCTAACCTTGGCCATTGCTTAATTCTTTCTTTCAAATGCTGATAGCTGATAGCTGAATGCTTACTTGTATAGTAATATCATGTCCGGATAATTAACTATAGAACTCCGTTCCGCTTACATGACCAAAAAAACTTCCTCCTTTTCCTCCTCTTATTTCTTGCTTCTTTCTTCCCTCCTGACTCGGTCCTCCTGACTTCCCCTCCTGGGAGGGGGAGGGGCGAGGGGTGGGTTGACTCCTCCATCATTTTGTTTATAAGTAATCAACCAGACATAATATAATTATTCATTATTAATTATTAATTACCTAAATGCTTCTCAAAGCCACAATAGGATCTAATTTAGCCGCTTGTTTTGCAGGAACAACTCCAAAAAACAAACCAATAGCACCAGAAACACCAAAAGCAATAGCGATCGCTGTTACAGGAATACCTGTTTCTAAAGGAGTTAAAATACTTAAAATTAACACTCCACTCACACCAATTCCAGTACCAATTAATCCACCCACAATAGACAAAATCACCGACTCAATTATAAACTGAACTAAAATATCTTTCTGAGAAGCACCAATAGCTTTTCTTAACCCTATTTCTCTAGTTCTTTCCGTCACCGAAACTAACATAATATTCATAATACCAATGCCACCTACCACTAAAGAAACCGCCGCCGTAGCTGCCAATAATAAAGTCAAAGCTGCCGTAATACCTCCTAAAGTTTGCAATAAATCTTGCTGACTTCTGACAGTAAAATCATCCTCATAAATAATTTTATGTCGCAGTCGTAACAGATTTTCTATCTGAAACTGGGCAGCTTTCATACTATCTTCATCCTTTACCGATACAGAAATTAAACTTACTTGAGTGCCATAAGGAGAAGACCTGCCAACAATTCTATTTGCCATAGTAGTAATAGGAATAAAAGCGCTCATATCTTCATTGTTGCCGAGATTAGTTCCTTTAGATGCCATTACTCCAATGACTTGTAAGCTAGTATTTTTAATGCGTACTCGTTTACCAATTGGATCTTCATTACCAAATAATTGTTCTGCTAATTCTGAACCCAAAGCTACTATATTTTCTTGTCGTTGTAAATCTAAATTTGTCAAAAATCTACCTTTGGCGACATCAAAATTTCTGACAGTTAAGAATTCTGGAGTTGTACCAGTTAAGCTGGATGATGCATTTTTATTTCGGTAGCTAACTAATTCGTTAGCATTAAGAATAGGAGCAACCTCCTTAACAGTTGGAACTTGAGAAGCGATCGCCTCTGCATCTGCCAATACTAATGTTTGTGGCCGAAGAACAGGTTGTCTTTGAGCTTCAGGACTTCCTGGCACAATAAATAGAACATTTGGTCCGAGAGAAGTAATCTGATTGTTAACAAATTTTTGCGCTCCTTCGCCAATTCCAATCATGGCAATAACGGAAGCATTACCGATGATAATACCTAACATGGTTAAGCTACTGCGAACTTTATTAGTTAGCAGCGTTGTAGTTGCCATTTTTATGCTTTCTAAGATGTTCATAATTAGGAAATTGGTAAAGGGTAAAGTAACTAGGACTTATATCATGTCCGGTTGAATAGTTATAAAATAAATAATGAGGAAGGAGTCAGGAGTTAGTCAATTCAGTAATACTGTTGCTAGGAGAAGCAATTTCAAATACTACTTGGGGAGGAATATTCTCTTCTTCCCACTGTTTATAGGAACGTCTATCTCCTTGAGGACGACCGAAAACTACCATCACATCAGGAGCTTGTTTTACCCAAGGTTGTCTGTGTTTGGGATACCAAAATAAGTCTCCGGCAACAAACACATTGGTGTTGTGTTTATACATACCGGCAATACCCCCAACAATAGTAATAATAAAGCGGAGCAGTCGAAGGAAAGGGCGCGGACATATCAAAAGCTTAAAACTCATGCAACACAGGATTTTTCCTTCTTCCTTCTTCCTTCTGCTATATTACCTATTACCAAAAATATCTTCTAACTTTTTACCTTCTGGTAGTTCGATAAAAACTCTTTCCCCAGCTTTTATTCCTTGCAAAATCTGTATTTGATTACCAACACTAAAACCAAGAGTAACAGACTGAAACTTTGGTTGATTTTTCTCATCAGGAATTAATACCCCAGTCTCTCCTTTATTAGTAACGATCGCTACTGTCGGTACAACTAAAGCATTCTCCAAGCGATCGCCTAAAAATTGTAAATCAACATTCATTCCTGACTGTAATTTTTCTTTGCCAGTTTCCAGAGCAACTCGCACTTCAAATAATGTGACATCTCTTTCTACTATTGCTTCTGGAGCAATTAATTTCACCTTACCTTTAAAAACTTGGTCTGGATAAGCATCAGCCACAATTTCCACACTTTGACCAGATTTAATTTGACCTATATCTGCTTCTGGAACTTTTGCCAAAACCTCTAAACCTCTAGCTAAAGCAACAATAGAAGTCGAAGAAGCAGAAGTCGCATTAGAAGCAGAAGTCGCAGGTGTCACAAACGCCCCTTTCGTTGCATATCTTTGAGTAATAATTCCAGAAAAAGGAGCGCGAACCTGAGTATCTTCCAACAGAATTTCCTGATAGCGGACTTGAGCTTCCATTTCAGCAACTTCAGCTCTTGCTCTAGCAATTTCCTCCGGACGAGTACCATTTTCCAACTCCTCCAACTGACTGCGAGCTTCTGCAACTTCAGCTTTAGCTCTAGCAATTTCCTCCGGACGAGTACCATTTTCCAACTCCTCCAACTGACTTTGAGCTTCCGCAACTTCAGCTCTTGCTCTAGCAATTTCCTCCGGACGAGTACCATTTTCCAACTCCTCCAACTGACTTTGAGCTTCCGCAACTTCAGCTCTTGCTCTAGCAATTTCCTCCGGACGAGTACCATTTTCCAACAATTGAAAAGCCTGCTTTTCCTGTTCCACAGCAGCAGTTAAACGCTCTATCTCTGCTCCTCTAGCTTGAGTTAACTGTTCCAAAAGTTTTTCAGCTTCCCGTAAATTAGCTCTAACTCGGCGGTCATCTCTCACATATTCTTCGTAAGCATCACGAGCAATAGCACCCTCACTTGCCAAATTTTGATATCGCACTTGCCGTTTCGTCGTTAACTCCAACTCTGCTTTTGTCGCCTCTATTCTAGCCTTAGCTTGTTCAATTTCCTCCTTCAGACTTCCTGTCGTCGCATCATCCAAACGAGCGATCGCCTGTTCTAAACGTGCCTTCCCCTGAGCTATTTCTTCACGACGGTTGCCAGCTCGTAATTGAGACAAATTAGCTTGAGTTCTATCTAGACGCGCTCTAGCAACAGCAATTTCTTCGCGACGACTGCCAGCTTGCAATTGGGATAGACGAGCTTCCACTTGATTTAAACGCGCTCTAGCAGCAGCAATTTCTTCTGGACGACTACCAGCTTGCAATTGGGATAGACGAGCTTCCACTTGATTTAAACGCGCTCTAGCAGCAGCAATTTCTTCTGGACGACTACCAGTTTCCTGTTTTGCCAAATTTGCCTTTGCACTTTCAAGTCTTGCCTGAACTTGACGGAGTTGAACTTCTAAGTCGCGACTTTCCATCCGGGCAATAACTTGGCCGGCTTGGACGCGATCGCCCTGTTCGACATATAATTCTGCCAAACGGCCTTGATTTTTGGGAGAAAGGTTGACTCGTTGTATTGGTTGGACTTCCCCGCTAGCTGTAATTCTCACAACTATATTTTGAGCTTGTACGGGTATAGTCAAAGTTTCAATGATTTCTTGCTTTCCCTGAGACTGGTTACGGACTAAATAGATGCCTGTGGATAAAGCTAAGAGTCCCGCTGCCACCAGAGCGATCGCCCATTTTTTTCCCTTCTTGGGGCGTTCAACAGGTAATTGTTTATTGCGGTCATTTTGGTCTTGGGGAGTAGTTAAGGTCTGAGTTGTGCTGTCTTGAAAGCTAGTTTTCATTATCTTTTTCCTTCTCAAATGTTGGTAATTATACTAAATCCGGTTTAGAAGGGAGATTACCTTGAAGGTAAGGCAGAAGCCAAAATATCTGTATTCTATGTTAATGAAAACTGCTATAATTAACCCCAACTATCTGAAATACAGAAAATTGGGGCTGTTTTTTGAGCATATTTTATTAGACATTTTTCAGGCGATTATAACTATCACCAAAATTAAGCTATGGCAGACTCTTGAGTCCGGGCAAAAATCATTCTACCAGCAGAAGTTTGTAACGAACTGGTAACAATAACTCTAATTTCATCTCCAACATATTCACTACCTGATTCCACAACTACCATTGTGCCATCATCTAGATATCCTATACCCTGGGATGGCTCTTTCCCTGCTTTACGAATTTTGATTTCAATAGTATCACCAGGTAGATAACTTGGTCGCACTGCTTGAGTCAAGTCATTAATATTTAGTACGAGAACTTTTTGTAAACTAGCAACTTTAGACAAATTGTAGTCATTAGTTAACAAAGTACCATTAATTTCCAGAGCAAAATGAATCAATTTAGCATCTACTGTAGAAATGTCTTCATAGTCTGCAAAATGAATTTGAATCTGAGAAGGGTAAACTGCTTTAAGTCTATTTAAGATGTCTAACCCTCTTCTACCTCTAACTCTTTTTTGATCGTTAGAAGCATCAGCTATAAGTTGTAGTTCCTGTAAAACGAACTGTGGTACAAGAATTTGCCCCTCAAGAAAACCTGTTTCCAGTAAATTTTCTATCCTACCATCAATAATACAGCTAGTATCCAAAATTTTAGTAGTAGCAGGCTTAAGAGTACCTTCTGCTACTAATACTGTATCTAGACTGTTAGGATTGATCAGCCGTAAAAAACCACGACCATGAGTATCAGCAACGTTAACTCCTGTAAAGCCTAACATGACACTGCCTAAAACTGCTATAAGAGGCTTAATAAAGCTAAATTCCTCTGGAATAGGAAGTAAAAAGAGTGGCGCTAGCATTAAGTTTGCCACTAATAGTCCAATGACTAATCCTATTGCTCGAGTTAATAATAAGTCAACTGGCATCTGGGTGACTTTTGCTTCCACTCGTCGATATGTAGTTTGAAATACCAATCCCAATACAAAGCCAATCAAGGAGGTAAAAGCAGCTAATACTGAACGTAAACCTTCAATATTGGTAACTTCTAATAATACATTGGGGGGTAATAGTTCTATGCTATAGAATCCTATTCCTGCTCCAGCGAGTACAAATGAAATGATAATGATTG
>NZ_JAAHGK010000349.1:0-6179 GCF_010672505.1 Okeania sp. SIO2B9
CTATTAGATAGAGTAAATGTGGAAATAGCCCAAGTATCAGGAGACGGAGCCTATGATAAGTATAAGTGTTACCAGAAATAACAGCTAAATTTCAAAATATTCGAGAACAATATCAGCTTAAGGGAAAAATCATGGAAAAGGTAATTGCCTTTCATAGAACTCTTAACCCCCACTCTGGTTGCTATTTTTTGAATGCCGAACAGATGAAAAAATGGGCTAGTAAACCTTATTTTTTAGACCGAGATACCAGCTTTATTGGTCCGTTAGAAAGTGCTGCTACTTTAGGAATTATGCGGACTTTTAAAATTTATAAACCTGCTGCTGCTGATGCAAGTTTTCTAGAAATTCAGCATTTTGGCACTACATTTTTGAGTTTAATTGATAATCAAATAACATTGATTCAAGAACAAGCTCCAGCTAAGGAAAAAACTCAGAGTGAAGGTACAAATAAAGTAGAAAAACAAGTCAAAACAGAAACTAATCCAGAAAAAAATGAGGAGTGATTAAAAATCAATCACAGCCTCATAATTTTGCTTAATGCTAATAGATTATATTAGATAATAAAGATGTCAGATTGAAGTAGGTTAGGAGTACCATTGAGGCGAGCAATGGTAATAATAGGATTACTATCATCATTTTCCAGATTACCGTTAGGATCGTACTTTAACAGACCTGAACCAGCTAGTTCTGGGTCATCTGATGTGTCATTTGGATCTGTTTTTGGGTTTCGTTCATAGATAATAGTAGGACCGCTAGTTCGAGCAAAGCTATCTTCATAGTTATCACCTGGACCAACACCAGCAAAATCATTAATGCCAATAATTGAGTTTTTGCTGGAATTTTCCAAATTAAATCCATTCAAGTCTAGAAGTATCCGGTCATCAGAAGGATCGAAGTCTACGATCACACTATTTTCAGTGACACCCTCCTCAACGGCAAAATAAGCAAAGCTATCGTTACCTTGACCACCAATTAAGGAGTCCCCTGTACCATTAAGGCCAGCTGCAATATAGTCGTCACCAGCACCAGCAAGAATAGTATCAGTTCCTCCACGGCCAAATATAACATCATTCCCTGCACCAGCACTAATACTATCTCCTAATGAGTCATCTGCAGTACCACCCACAATGGAATCATCACCTGCTCCAGTAATTAAGGTATCTCCTCCATCACCACCACTTAAAGTGTTACTACCTTGAGTATCTTCTATGAAGAATGGTGCTGTACCTCCACCCTGAAATGCTATTACTGTATCGTTACCTTGTGTATTCCCAATTAACTGATCGCTTGTTCCACCAAACTGAATAAAGTCATTACCCGTACCACCATCAAAGAAGTTTGCCACACCAGCGTTGGTACTACCCAAAAGGATATCATTACCTGAACTACCAATCAGAGTAACTTCAATACTACCACCACCCGAAGCATTGGTACTGATGCTTGTAGCATCAATGGTATCGTCACCCTCGCCCCCATCCACACGACTAAAGATACCACTGAGACAATCATTTCCCTGACCACCAATCATAGTATCTGATAAAAAGCCTGATGCTAGAGTATCATCACCGGCACCACCATCTAATCTGTTTTGACCAGCAAAACCGGGAACAGTAACTGCTATACCATTAGTACTAAATTTATCTTCATTTTCTTCGATCAAACCAGTGATAATTAAGTCATCACCTTCACCACCAACCAAGGTATCTCTTGAAGCTTGGCCCCTGATAGTATCGTTGCCAGCTCCGCCATCTAAGGAATTTCTACCATCACCAAATGGCCCGACTGCACCTTGAATACAGTCATTACCTTCACCACCTATTAGAGTAGACCTTTCTATCGAAGTTAAAGCTATAGCTGTGCTATTAACAGGGGTACCTACAGATTCCTGATTTAGCTGAACTATTACATCATTGCCACGATCTCCACTTACACGGACTTGGCTACCCAAAGAATATAATGTGTCATTATCTCTACCGCCGTAGATAGTATCGCGATCGCCAAAAGCAACAACTAAATCTTCTTGTCGGTTTGCAGAAATAAAGTTTTGGCCTTGACCTGTGTCACCTGTAAATGTAGGTAAGGTGTCAAAATCAAGTGCCTCTACTACTTCCGGAGCAAAGACACTAATAGTGTCATTATCCCTGCCACCATAAAGACTATCTCTTGTGCCGATAAGTAGGATATCATTACCTTGATTGGCAGAGTACCAGTTATCTCCAATCAGGCCACGGAGAAAGTCATCTCCCTGACCTCCATAAAGGCTAGTACGGGAAACAGCTACTAAGGTATCATTTTCATCATCTCCAAATCCGAAACCAGCAGCAGCTTGGAATTCCAGGGAGTCACTCCCTGCACCACCTTCGAGAGTATCTGGTTGACCAGAGTTGTTAATACCAGAAGGACCCCTAGATACCAGTGTATCGTTTCCATCTCCACCTCTAGCTAGACTGCCACCTAGGGTAGAAGTAAATATAGTGTCGTCTCCACCAATACCATTAATCGTATCAGGTGCTATATTACCAGAATCCTCCTGATCGAAGCGATCGTCTCCATCAGTTAGCGTTACCATACCGTTTCACTCCTCTACATGGTTTATATCTAAAATATGGACAATTGTTTTGTTTGGCTCAACTACCAACAAATACCAGTAATTTTATATTCGGCTGTAGTTTAACCTGTTTATCTGGAATAAGTCTAGCCTTTTAACTACAAAAATTATCAGCCAAAATTTGGCCTACTATGTGCCTATGGGTTTACCATTATTGACTTTTAAGTACAATCTAGTATCTATACTAAGGCAGCATATTTTTAATGATTGATTATAGTGTTAACATTACCGGAGGACGTGGATTGTTGATTTTAGGTTCCCATATAGTATGGTTGATTTTTAAGGTATCTAGAGTTTAGATGAGGTTAGAGGTTGTTTTTTTTCTATACCTACATCTTTGATTTGTAAGGTGCGGTTAGCAACTTGATGAATTAGTTCTAAATGTTTTGCTAATAAGTTGGAAAGAGCGTATCGCTCTAAAACTGTTTTGCGGGCCTTGGCACGTATTTCTGCCATGCGAGTTGGATGATTCAACACTTCATCAATGCGGTCAGCTATTTGTTTGGGGGAGAAGAAGTCTACTAATAGGCCATTTTTACCATCCTCAATAACTTCCCTCACAGGAGGTGTATCTGAGCCTACAATTAGACAACCAGTGGATAGAGACTCAATCATAGACCATGACAGAACAAAAGGTCTGGTTAAGTAGATATGAACATCAGATGCTTGAATGACTTTTAAGTATAGACCATAGGGCAATGAACCAACGAAGTGAACTCGTGATAAGTCCAAGGGTATTTTTTCTAACATTTCTTGTTTGTAAGTTTTACCATTGGGCAAAGATTTACCGTAGCAAACTCTTTCAGAACCGACTACTACTACATGGCAGTTGGGCCTCCTTTCTTGGATATAGGCGATCGCTTCTATAAATTCTGGGAATCCCCGATAGGGTTCCATGCCTCGCGCTACATAAGTTACAAGTTCATCAACACCGGACAGGTCTAAATTAGGTAGTACTAATTTTGCCTCTGGATTGGGTTTAAAGTAATCAGTATCTACCCCATCGTGGAGTACAGATAGTTTGCTTTGGAGTTCTGTGGGAAATTGCGATCGCTGCCAATATGTGGGGGATAACCCCCAATCACAGGTGTACAAATCTATTAATATGGGAGCATTTTTTACTCTTATTCTGGCCATATCATCTACTGTCAAGGGTTCTGCCGGGTCGAAGTCAGCGTCAGAGCCATGAGAATGATAGAACCATTCAAAGTAGCAAAGAAGTGGGGTGTTCGGAAATGCTTCTTTGACAAATAAGGTGGGTCCCCAGCCAGAGTGGCCACAAATTATATCTGGCACAAACCCCTGTGCTTTGAGTTGTTCTGCGGTTCTAAATACGGCTTGTCCATAAATTACTGCACTTTCTAGGGGACGGACGTAGTGATGGGTTTCTGGACGTGGTTCGCGACTGGGTTTGAATAATGCTTTGTGAACTCCTGGTATTTTCCACTCTGGGCGTTCGTTTTTTGTGCCAAATACAACTTGATTATTAGGATTTGCTCCTAAGGCAGTAATAATATGACGATATTGAGCAGGAAAATTTGGGTGCAGGAAGAGATATTTCATAAGTTCTAAATTTGTATTATTAATGATTATTTTTTAATGTTTGAATGTAAGCATTTCCTGGGGACTGCTGCGCAAACAGCTATTAGCAGTCAGCTATCAGCAATTAGTAATTATTCATTACTTCTAGGGTTTAGTCAGGGAACGTATGGCAGTAACTTTTTATTTTTTCTCAATTTCAAAGGTTGCTTTTACCTTGCCTAAAATTCATAGCTGATAGTTAATAGCTGACGGCTTTTTGCTTACGTTTAAATAGGGTTTGCTGATTAAATCTTAAAGAATTGACTGATATTGGCTTTAGTCTTTTTATGATGTAAAAAAGTGCCTGGTATTACGTCCAAAACCCTCAAAATTTTAGCATAAAAGGCAGAATAATTGCAGAAAAATAACTCTGACAAATATATTTGACTACCTCCTAATTAAATTCTATTCTCCGTTCCTCCTAACTACTCCCCCACTTCCCTACTCCTCCACTCCCCTACTCCTTAAAAAGACTTTTTCAGCAAACCCTAAATAATGTCTGGTGCCTGGCATATCCATACACAATCTCTAGGAACTGAATTAGTATCTTGATGAATAATTTTGTATTTTAGATGGGATAGAAATTTCTCCATTATTGTATTAGTCATTACTGAGTGAGCGGTTCCGTTTCGTTTTCCCATAAGATTGTTATCCCAATCTTTGAGAAATCTTTGCCAACCTAGATCGCTGAGGGTATTTGTGTGGTGAAATATGCAAATTTTTTCTCCTCGTAATTTGGCGGGTATTTTGGTTAGGTAGTTAAAAATATCTCTGGGTTCTAAATGCACCATTGTGTCGTAACAAAAACAAACATCTGCTGTTTTTGAATCAATTTCATTTAATGTTATTCCATCAAGTTTTAGGTATTTGACTTTGGCTTCGCCGAGTCGATTTTTAGTAGCATTTAACATAGAATTGGAGATATCAGCACATATTAATTTTTGGCAATGTTTGAGCAACAATTCTGCTGTACGTCCTCCACCAATGCCTATTTCTAGTACTGTATGTTTTTCATTGATATATGGTGCTATAAATTTTTGTTCTATTAATTTTTCATATTCTGCTAATGAGTTGGCTGCCCCTGCTGCTTTACCTATCCATTCGTCACCTATATGAGTTAATTCGGGATAATCTTCATGCCATTTTTTTGCATATTCTTCCCAAGAATTTTCATAATCAATAGTCATAGTTATGTCGCTATATTTTGTCAATTTTTTGATTAAAGTTGCCAGTTTAGTTCAATACCTAAATACTTAGTTAATTTTTGATTATATGGTTGAAAATATGTTACTAATTGTTGGTATATTTCATCTCTAGGTTGTGAGTAATTACCAGAATTATATCTAAAATATGTTTCTGAGTGGTATGTAGGTAATTCTAGAAATTGAAATACTTTATTCATGGTTTCTAGTGGGTGGTTAAATAAGTCTTCACTCAGGAGAATGAGAAATTGTTCCTTGGGAAAAATATTCATCCAATTTTGTAGTTGTTCAATATATTTGCCTCTTGCTAGATATGTATAATGTTGATGATTAAAACTGTAATATGTTCCTGTTTGAATTATTTTTTCAACTTCTCCTTTTAGGCGATTTTGTTCGGCAGCGATCGCTTCTTTCAAAGTTAATTTTTCAGTTCCTAATCTAACTTCGTGATAATAATGAGATATTGCTCTTTCTGCTGGGTTTCTCAACAATATAATTAATTTCATCTGAGGATATATATCAAAAATTCGTTGGGGTACGAGAGGATGGAATAAATAGTAAGGGCTTGATTCTCCTGTAATTATTCCTGGCTCTAATTCGGGAAATTGCGATTGATACCATTTTAAATCCTTATCAAAATTTAAGTCAAAGTAATGAATTTAATGTTGTAAGGATGCTGCAACTAAAGGGTGTTGCACTAAATAGTTATATAAGGAATTAGTACCACATTTCTGAGCGCCAATTATCAGAAAATGTGGCTTTTGATAGTTGATTGGATAGTCGATTTT
>NZ_JAAHGK010000035.1:0-14912 GCF_010672505.1 Okeania sp. SIO2B9
GTCTCTGTCAGCAATATAACCGCAGTGTGGACATTTGTGAGTCCTCACTGACAATAATTTCTTAACTGTTTGACCACAATTTGAACAATTTTGGCTAGTGAAATGGGGAGGTACTGCTACACAAACATGGCAGGGTAAGGATTTCAATATTTTGGCCATGAGTGATGTAGGTGAAAATTTATCCCTTTGAGCTAATCGCATCCATTCAGTTTCCTAGAGGATGTACTGCGATTGCATTCAAGAGCGCGATATAGCTACCGCTAGGCTCCGCCAACGCATTTAATTGCTTCTCAACCCATCATTATAGCAGTTTTCATTAACATAGAATACAGAGATTTTGGCTTAAAGGCAGAAGGCAGAGGGCAGAAGGCAGAAGCAATGCAAGTCTACCTTTGTGAAAACCGCTATAATATCTCTAGACTATTCAATGACAGAATCAGCAATGTTTTGAGACTAGCGATCGCTATTTGGCCACACAGATGGTATTATATATAATATAGCCGGAAAAAAAATCCCCCAACAGCACCGTTAATCTGCGGAATGTAGGTTTTATTATATTATTGGAGATGTCTATTTAGAATTAGTCAGGCGTTGCAGAATCAGGAATGATGAAATCCGAAAGTAGATATTTTTGGATAATTCTTTCCTCAATATATGTACAGTTTAAAATCTATTATCATTCTTGAATGTGCAACCCCATTCGTCAAGTTGTTTCTATCCAGTAGTTAAATATGGCTGGTTTTCCGCTTACCGAATTTTTACGATGATTTTATTTGAGTTTTAAGTAGAACACTACCAGTAATTGCCAATAGCATTCCCAAAATAGGTGATGGCTCTGGAATATCCTTAGTAGGCTTTTCTACTGGGTCCCAACCAATGACATCAAAGGCTAAAAGATCTAGACGAGTAACTATTCCCAACTCTCCAGGAGCAAGTGTTGGGTCTAGAATGCCTAGTCCTAAATTATCTTCCCAGTGACTCGCTTGACGACCATCACCAGAAAACCGACCAGTTGAAAAAGTACCCTCGCTAGTAACACCACCATCAATTGAGAAATACTTTTCCCTGGTATCTGCTGTCCAATCTAGCGCACCCTGGGCAAAGCTTTCATCCGAATAGCGGTATAAATCTAGAGGACTGACAAATGTGAAGGCATTTCCAGGAAACAACATATCTCCAGCAGGCGGACTGTTAATATCCAAGATATCAACACCACTGATAAAGCCTAGTGCATGACCTATCTCATGAATAGCAATAGCCTCGAAATCAAATGTCTCTAAAGTAATTCCATCAGTGTTATCGAAGTCGTATTCAAAATTACTGCTGAAAGTAATTTCTGCATCAAAATCACCAAATGTTTCTGGAGGTACAAAGAAACCTAAAGCTTTAGCATTTGCTGTGGTCATCCGAATTATAGAATTATTCTCACTCCCATCATTATCAAGATAAGGTGTCTCAAAATCAGGAGGGAAATTAGGATTATCAGAAGTCCGATTAATTAATAAGTCAAAGGCTGGAATTGGCGGAAGGTTACTGACAGCTATAGTATCATAAGGTGAGGTAATGTCATTCAAAAGTGTATTCCAAACACTTGTATAATTAGTAAAAGCCATTGTAGAGAGAGCTCCGCCTAAAATATTTTCACCAAGGTCTTCAAAACCTGCATTGATGTTGACAGTGATATCATCTGTAAATTGACTCTCCCAAAAATCAGCAGCTTTCCGAAAACCAATATCTGCTTGCGTATTGTAAGTCGAAGTCAAATTGATAGTTAAAGCTCGTACCTCAGGCACTTTAACATATAGTGATACAACCGAACTTAGAACTGTTAGAGCTAGTAATCTACTATGTTTCATATTTAGAATTTTGGAGTTCTGAAATTATGAGCATCCAGTAAATGTAAATGCACAAATTTAATTTTTTGCAGCATTTCTTTACTTATTGATGGATAAAATAGCAAACATTTTCCAGTCAGTGCAAGTGTTTTTACAGAGCTTCATCAAAACAACATATTTCTCCCATCCATATATTTGCGGTTAAAAGTCTTACAGAATAAACATTCAAGTATAATTTAACTAAAAAAAATATTTAAAGATTTAATGAAGTTTGACTTAATTGCAGGGTTTAATCTTGACTTCTACTACCCTAAAATGTTACTTATGTAAGATTATTTATTGACGTTTGTACCCGATAGCTAATTGCTACATCTCCAGAAATTGTTTGAGTCCCACTCAAATACTTATAGAACCCATTTAAGTTCTCCTTACCTAATATCAGCCTTACATTTTCTTGGTTTAATCATGATTGGCATAAATAGTTCTCACTCAACCACTATCTAGCCAGAAATTGCTCGATATACTAGCTACTTCAGAAGCTAATTTAGCTTGAATAAAAATGCCAAATAGGTTCTATAAGTTCTAATTATTAAGATAGAAAAAAAACTATCACATCTATCACATGATACCTAACAGCTAACTTGGGAGCGATCTGTTAAAATTTCATAACCAGTATTTGTTACCAATACTGTATGCTCAAACTGAGCTGAAAGAGAATTATCAACAGTAACAGCAGTCCATTTATCGGATAAAATTCGTGTAAATCTAGAACCAGCATTCAGAATTGGTTCAATAGCTAAAGTCATACCTGCTCTGAGTTTCACATTTGGCAAACTTTTAGTTCGAGAGTTAAAAACAGAAGGTTCTTCGTGTAAATTTCTTCCCACACCGTGACCTGTAAATTCTTCGACTACACGAAAACCATTTGCTTCTACATGATCTTGAATAGCTCCTGCAAGATCGAGTAGATAAGCACCAGCTTTGACTTGTTCGATACCTTTATACATTGCTTCTTCTGCTACACGAATTAGTTTGGCTGCTTCAGGAGCAACTTCAACTACGCCAATGGTAATACAAGAGTCTCCATGAAATTCTTGATAGTAAGCTCCTGTATCTACTTTTAAAACATCACCAACTCGAATAACTTTTTTCTTATTGGGAATGCCATGGACAACTTCGTTATTTATGCAAGCACAAATAGAGCCAGGAAAACCATGATAACCTTTAAAACTTGGCGTTGCCCCCATTTCTCGAATGCGTTTTTCTGCATATGTATCTAGGTCAGCAGTTGTCATTCCTGGTTTAACAATCTGAGAAATTTCTTTGAGTACTGTTGCGACTATTTTACAGGATTGTCGCATAATTTCTATTTCTCGTTGAGATTTAATTTCTATTCCTCGACGTTGTTTTTTCTTAACAGTAGGACGTGGCTTAGGTTTTGCGGGAGTTGCGAGTATATTACTAAAAATGTTCATGTTTTCTGACAAGTTGTTAACTAGCTATCAGCATTTTCTGTACCGAAACGCTTTTTAAATATTATCTATGACATCTTAAAGTCTAGGTAGAACTAAAGTCAAATGTCAAATTGATGCCTTGACTGAGACAAGATAAATTGAGAATATTTAAACTCTACTTGGAATTGGTAGATTGAGACTTTTTTTTGACTAAAATATTATGAAATTATTGGTTTACTAGTGCAGGATGGCGGAAATAACTAACCAGTTAAAAAAGGTTCAAAAGCTTGTACAATAACCTTTCTTCCCTTCTGCCTTCTGCTATCCTAGATAACTAAAGCTATCCTAGATAACTAAAGCTATTCTAGATAACTAAAGCCTTCTGCCTTTTTGCACTAGCTTTTTTTGATGATATCTACAAGACTTACGCATAACCACCACATATACTAGGGGCGTTAACGATAGTTATGCGCCAGCTTTCGGCCGTTTGCTTCGCATACTTCGTAACGCCCCTACAGATGGTGTATAATTTCTATTTTGCGTAAGTCCCGATCTACTCAGAATTTTTAATACTGCAAATTTCAGGATCGTGAGGTACAGTTTAAGACTAATCTATAATTTTTATTCATTTGTTTGTTGTTCCCTATTCCCTATTCCCTCACAAGAGTGCACATTCCCTCTCTTGGTCAGCATTCCCTTATGTCTGACGCCGACGTGGGATCTGACAGCTTGCGTCTGTCGCCGACGCGGGGTCGCACCGCTGTTCCCTAAAAGCATAAAACTTTGTACCTTATTAACTCGAAAACTGCTGTAATTCTATGATTCTACTGTAGTTGTATTTGATTCTGTATTTTGCTTGGGTTTCTTTTTATTAAATAAGCCACTCATAATAATACCTGTTACTAACATCCAGATCAATCCGATACCATTTAGGAGTACATAAAAAGGTTTAATGTCTTCTCCAAGATATTCGGCTTCGTGAATTACCATTAAAATATGTGCCTGGTCTCTGGATAAACCAAACCAATTTCTACCAAGTCGGTAAGCTACTCCTGTAATGACAGTGACAAATAATGGTAGAAAAACTATTGGGGCTACTATTCTATGTAATTTACGGAATGTTTGTTTCATAATTTCCTTTAAAGTTTAAAGTTACCAGTAATGAAGTAAAGTGGAATATTTAACGGTTTGCTTGATTGTATTTTTTTCTAGAAGCAAGGCTATCACATACTACTGGACTGACACAGCTAATTTTGTGCATTAGAAAATGGGGGGATGGGGTGATGGGGAGATGGGGTGATGGGGTGATTATGAAAAAAGCTAATGCACCATTTAAGCTGTGTCGGTCCACTACAATAATTGAATGCTGCATTTTTACAGCACTTTTTAGGGAGCGTGAGGTATAGTTTTAAGATTAATCTTTTTTTCCCTACTCCCTACTCCCTAAAGTCCTAAAATTTTGTACCTCATCAACTCCAAAACTGCTGTAAAATCTTCAAAGCATTGTCCAATTTACTCTAAGGATTTAACTTTCTAATAAATTCTAGAGGTAAACCATCACAGTCAGCAATAAAAGCAACTTCATAAACATTATTTCCAATCATTTGTTGAGTAGGCTCTAAAAGAATTTTCAATGGTTGAAACATTTCTGGTTGTGCTGCTGCTATAGCATCAAATTGTTGTTTTAAATCATTTAACCAACTAGGTAAATCTGTAGTATTTTGAGTCAAATCAAATGATAAATGATAATATCCAACATAATGCTCATCCCCAAAAGCATCAGGTGCAGGTTTTGGCTGAGGAATTTCAATCAGTTCAATTCTGCCATTTAATCCCTCCATCCAACAAGCTAAAGTATAGCCTGTAGTAAAGCGTTCGCAGACCGTAAAACCTAGTTTTTCATAGAAAGCGATCGCTCGATGAATATTGGCTGTCCGAATCGAGGCATGGTGCATTCTAGTTTAATATTTTTAACCTGATTTTCAGTATTAATTTTACAGTAAATAGAACTCAGCTAAGACTAATTTATTTTGGCAATAAATAAGGATAACTTTTCAAGAGAAAAGGGAAAGACTTTTCAGCTATCAACCCTATTCAATCAATCAATATTTATAAATCATTTATAAATGCTAGACCTCTTGCAAAAGTTTTAATTAAATCAATTCAAGATATTAAATCAACAATTTCACCTCCCTATTCCCTATTCCCTATTCTCTCTCTTGGTGCGCGTTCCCTCTCTTGGTCAGCATTCCCTTGCGACTGGCGTCGTCGCGGGGTCTGACCGCTTGCGTCTGTCGCCGACGCGGGGTCGCACCGCTATTCCCTATTGCCTGACTTCCGCAAGAAGTCTGCGGAATAGTTTATTCAAACAATCGAAAATAGGGATATCGAACGGGTACTCCTGCTTCTTTGTCCAACTGAAAATTGATTACTTCCCAGCAAGGCTCATCCTTGGGGTCGGGACTAAATTCTACAGGTAAACCATAAAGTTTGGGCTTACAGGAAGAGTCAGAGTTAGAACGCCAAGGGGTACTACGTTCCAAATAGGTACTAACCAACTCCTGATATCTTTGAGCAATAATCAAACGAGTGGCTCTATATCCTTCAGTATAAAGTCGATCCAGCGCTTCATGGATTTCAAACCTAATACCATCGGGATGAGTATGTTGCCGATACCACTCATCGTTCCATAGACGCCAGTGACGGCCAGACTGAAGATGACACAACTTACCAGTATTTGGGTCAACCTCAAAAGCTCCGTGACGAGGACATAAATACGTATCTGTCAAGGTGAGAGCTGGTATGGTCTGGCGACAGTGAGGACACTGAATTTCAGGGCCAAACATTGGGTATTGGAGGGCAGAATTGATAGAGGATTGGGTCATAGTTTCTAGAGAGCTGTGGTGACTTAATTATAGTTAGCTTGGTTAAAGAATCTGAGCTAAATAGCTACAGGATAGTTACTAAAGTACTACATCAAACTCTTAACCTACATTATGGGGTAGAGAATTTGTGATGTTTCAACCAGGAGTCAGGAGTTAAATATTTTTTAGCCTATGGCAAGGAACGGGTTGATTAGGATATGGACTAATGATGAATCTTAGATTAGGTAATGTTTTTCCCACTGTTTCCTCTTGCCTGTTGCCTGTTGCCTGCTATAAAATTCCGATTAAGCAAACATCACTAATATTAACGAAGATCATGTCAAATCAGCCCTCTTTTTGGCCTCCTCCAGATTTATCCCAAGCTGCTTTTGTGGCAGATAACGCTGTAGTTATGGGTGTTGTGGAAGTAGGAGTGGGAGCTAGTATTTGGTATGGGACTGTTGTCCGAGGGGATGTAGAACGGATCGTGATTGGGAACCATAGTAATGTCCAAGATGGGGCAGTGCTTCATGGAGACCCTGGTTTAGTAACTGTTTTGGAAGATCATGTGACAATTGGACATCGAGCTGTGATTCACTCAGCTCATATAGAAAAAGGTTGTTTGATTGGTATTGGAGCTGTAATTTTGGATGGTGTACGGGTAGGGGCAGGTAGTATTGTGGGAGCTGGGTCTATTGTCACTAAGGATATACCGCCATTGTCTCTGGTGGTAGGAGTACCGGCGAAAAAAGTTAGGGATATTTCAGAGTCAGAGGCTGCTAATTTAATTGAACACGCTCAACGTTATGAAAAGTTAGCTTTAGTCCACGCTGGCAAGGGAACTGATGTTGGATTTACCAAGTGAAGTCAAAAGTGTATTTGAAGTCAAAAGTCAAAAGTCAAAAGTCAAAAGTGAATTGAAGCTGATAAGTAGTCAAGCAAAATTAATTGTATATTTGATGGTCAGGTTAAATAGGTAAGAAAAATTATTTTTAGATCGACTGCTCAAGGACACAAATGTATTTTATCAAAATAATTTGGTCGTGCAACCCTGGCTTTTAAGGGGAAATATTTTTGGAGCTTTGCTAAAATTCCCGTTACAAAAATCACTTTTAACTTCTGACTTCTGACTTTTGACTTCTGACTTCGTTAATCCCTATTCCCTATTCAAATTTTGCTCAAAAAACTTAATTTTAGATTAAGATTATAAGAAATGATAAATCTTTAAAAATCTTTAGGAGGGGAGTAAATGGAATTTGACTTTCGTTTGTTAATTGTTCTATTACCTATAATTGCTGCTGGTGGTTGGGCAGTTTACAATATTGGGGCTGTAGCCATTCAACAAATCCAAAAGTTCTTAAACAAAGAAGCTTAGATTCAACCTCAGCTCTTTGCTAAAAAACCGACTGTTTCTTACACTCAGACAACAGTCGGTATTTCTATTTATTAGACATCTCCTTCAAAAGAGGGAGTAAGGAGTAGGGAGTAGGGGGAAAGAATTGAGAATTTATGTGGGGTAATTGATTTTATTTTTTATTATTGGAGATGTCTATTAGACATAGGCGTGAAAAAGATATAGACTTTTTGTAAAAGTAGGGAATAGAAAATAGGGAACGGCGGATATGGAAAGATTTTTTTAGGAAAAAAACACGGAAAATGATTTTTTGAGTTATTACACTCTAGTTTATAGCAAATAAAGGGCAAGTTTATTTTCTGGAGATATCTATTAATTTGTAAGCATTTCCTCCGGAATGCTGTGCAAACAGCCGTCAGCTATCAGCTATTACTTTTAGTTTACGATCAAAGCTTTATTAATTGTCTTACTACAAAAGTTGGCTCCCTTGCTCTTAAAGTCTATATTAATTTAAACACTGTCCTTAAGGAGAGAGTCTTGTTGCTGATAGCTGACAGCTAATAGCTGTTTGCGCAGCATGACCTAGGAAATGCTGACATTAATTTTATGCAAAATTTAGGGGTAATATATGGCTTTAGAAACTGCCGTAAATGAAACAGTTATTGAGCAAAATATAGAACAATTTCTGTTAGTTCTTTCTGTCTCTCTGAGTGTGGCTACTTTCTCACGAGTTTTTAGTTGGTTCCGTAGAATTCCCTTTACTTTATTATTAGTAATTTTTGGATTAATTCTAGCATTCATTGATGTGAGATTAGTCAGTTTATCTCCTGAATTAATCCTCGAAATTTTCTTGCCTCCTTTATTATTTGAGGCTGCTTGGAATTTGAATTGGCGAGACTTAAAACGAGATTTAGTTCCAGTGGGATTTTTTGCCATTATTGGTGTAATTATTTCTGTAGTTGGTATTGCTTATGGTTTGAATTTTTTCACCGGAATTCCCTTAGCGATCGCCTTTCTCGTCGGAGCTAGTTTATCCGCAACAGACCCTATTTCTGTAGTAGCTTTATTAAAAGAATTAGGAGCAAGTAAACGCCTACGCACCTTAATGGAAGGAGAAAGTTTATTTAATGATGGGGTGGCGGTTGTTGCCTTTACTTTGCTAGTTGGAATTCCATTAGGAACAGTAGATAAATTTTCTATTTCGGACTCTCTATTCACTTTTCTTAGTTTTGTTGGCATCGGTGTCGGTATCGGTTGCTTAATTGGTTTTGGCATTTCTTACCTCACCCAACGTTTTGATTTACCTTTGGTGGAACAGTCACTAACTTTAGTTTCTGCTTATGGTACTTATGTAATAGTAGAAAAATTAGGCGGTTCGGGAGTTATTGGGGTTGTCACTGTTGGTTTAATTTTAGGTAACTTCGGTTCCCGCATTGGGATGAACCCCCGCACTCGGTTAATAGTTAGTGAGTTTTGGGAGTTTGTGGCATTTTTTGTCAACTCCATAGTGTTTCTGTTAATAGGCGATCAAATTCGATATTCAAATCTGGCAGATAATATAGTATTAATAGCAGTTGCTATTGGAGCAGTTCTTGTCACGCGAGCAATTTCGGTTTATAGTTTGAGTGCTTTGAGTAATTTGGTAGTCAAGTCAAATATTGGTTTAAAAGAACAAACGTTACTTTGGTGGGGAGGTTTACGGGGTTCGGTTTCTATTGCTCTGGTGTTGAGTGTACCTGTAGTTTTGCCTGGGCGAGATGAAATTACGGCAGTTGTATTTGGGGTGGTATTGTTTACATTGTTGGTGCAAGGTTTAACAACTCAGTCAATGTTGAAAGTATTGGGTTTAATAGGCGACCAACCGTTGCGTCAGGAATATATGGAAACGACCGCTCGCCGTGTAGCTTTAAAACGGGTGCTTAATTATGTGTCTGAGTTGGTCAGGTTGCAAGAAATTGACCCAGAATATTATCGCTATCAGGCAGAATTTTTGCAAAAGGAATTGAAGCAGTTGCAGGAGAAAATTGATAAAATGCAAGCAGAACACTCTCAGTTAGTGGCGCTGGATATGAAGTTATTGCGGGAAGAGTTGGTGGATATCGAAGCGGAAACTTATGCTGAGTTTATTCGAGCAGGTAAGTTGAATAGTAATATTTCTCCTCTTTTGGCAGAAGTATTTGAGGAGAAAGAAGAGCAAGAATCATAAATAGGAATGGAGTAGAAGCAATTCATGTTTGTGCAGCATTCCACAGGAAATTTTCCCTATGGTTTCTTGATTTTTAAATGCTAAGGGTATAAAGAGCGATCGCTCTTGTTGTAATTATAGCACTTCCTGCTGCCCGTGAGGTACATATCGTGAGGTACATATTTTGCAGGTAATATCAAATCCGGTTAAACAGCCATAGAATGGTTAAGTTAGGAGTCCTCAGGAGTCAGGAGTCAGGAGTCAGGAGGAGAAAGAATTACAAAGATAAACGTAGTGATGGCGATTGAAGATTTTTTTTATGTCCAATTAAACGGATTTGATATAATATCATGTCCGCTTAAATACTTATGCTTTGGTGCAAGGAAGGCAGAGGGCAGCTATGCTGCTATGCTGTTTGCGTAGCATTCCGTAGGAAAGAGTTTCTTTCAATTAGACATCTGGTAAAAATCAAAAATAAAATCAATTCTTATCCATAAATTATCAATTATTTCTCCCTGTTGCCTCTCTTGGTCAGCATTCCCTTGCGACTAGCGTCGTCGCGGGGTCTGACCGCTGTTGCCTCTTTTCTGGAGATGTCTATTGAAACTTAGTTCTATACACGCTCCGATGCTACCGGACATGATATAAGTCCCCACACAGCAAGAGTTTGACTATTCATGCCTTGTACATCATTACTATTTATTCGCATTCTGCTTATTTCTATGACTAGCAATACGAGCTGCTCCACTATCCACAGGACCACCAGCAATAGGAATCACCTGATATTTGCGCTCTTGTTCTAAATTTTTTAGTTTAGTATAATCAACCCAGTGAATACAATTTACAGGACAAGTGTCGATCGCTTCTTGGATTAATTCTTCAGAGTCCCCATCTTGCTGAAAAACCCGCGCTCGCCCATGATCTGGTTCAAGATAAAAAGTATTATGGGCAACATGAGCGCAGTGTTTACAACCGATACAGGTAATTTCATCAACGTAAACTCCTTTTTGTCGCAACATTCCACCAAGTTCGGGTTCAAAACCTGAACGTTCGGGAGTATTCCGTAACACTCCACCAAGTTCGGGTTCAAAACCTGAACGTTCTGTGTTAGACTCAGGAGATGATGAAGAAAAATCTAGCATTAGACCTCTTAGAAAAAATATACTTAAAACGAGTAATTGTATCCATCTCGTCTATGGACAGGTTGGATATGGTTTCGAGATACAGACAAGATTTTATCCCCCTGTCGGATATCAAAATTGCCTTTGCTTCTGACAGTTTTAATCCTGACTCCTTTTAAACCAGCATTTTTGCCTTTGACCACATTGATAATATCCCCTGTTTTCCAGCCTGGTACAGGTTTTTTTGCTTTGTCACCAATCCTAGGAAAACCATATTTATCCATCTGTACCATTTGTCGGCAACCATGTCCCATTGCTGTGACGACCAGGGGTTGAGAAGTAAATATTGTTAACTTTTCAATTTCACCAACGCCAGCAGCATCTATCCAATGTTCTTTTGGCAAATTCAACCGACAACGGTTATATTTAGTACCAGCACCACTACCGGTAATCACACGCAAACCTTTTGCTTTTAAAGTTTCAAAGATTTGAGTGTGGGTTGTGTTGACTGCAGCAGCATCTTTTAATGGCGTTTTGGCAACCTTTAGAACATGAGCTAGTATAGACGGTTTATTTTCGAGAAATTCCCGAATATCCATAGCACCCTTATTTTGGTTGCATTGATGACAAGCTATGGCTAAATTAGACACCCGATTACTACCACCTTTTGAGCGTGGAACTATATGTTCAACTTCTAAGGGCGTATCTATTCCCCCACAATCAGCAGATAATCGACCCCATTTCTCTAATAGATACTCCCGGACATGATCACCAAATAGTTCCCCTTTTTGATATTCAACTCCTGAAATTTCTGGGTTCTGTATTTTCTGGGTGTCAAACTTGACCAATTCCATAGTCAAACTACTTATCGGACTTAGTTTACAAAGTCTATTAACCCAAGTTTCTACAGTCATATCATGTCCGGTAGCATCGGTATTGTATAGAAAAGGTAGGCAACAGGCAAAAGCTCCGGAAGGCAACAGGCAACAAACAGGAAGGCCATTGAGCAAGAAAAAAACTTAAATTTCCTGTAGATATCCACGCTAACTTTTACACAAACGCGCCCCAACGGACATGATCTCAAAACCCGATGCCTGAAACTTGGTGGCAGCCATCCTTTGTTTCGTTTGCGGTTGAAAAATCTGCACTTACGGTAGCGAGTTTTTCGACGACGACCTCGACGAAGAGTTCGCCGTCGCTCCAAAGCATTCTTGATTTACTGACCACGATGGATTAAAACCATTGCAAAGATAACTTCTTCACTTTGGGTAACCATTGCAAAGCCTGTTTGTTTAGAACCAGGGTCAATTTTTAATTGCAAGCCTTGATTTTCTTCAGCTATCAATTTATTTTAGATGTAAAGTTGGCCTCGCCCGGTTATTTAAACTTTTTACGTTCGGCACACTAGCTTTTCAAATCTCTTTGGCTGTTTAATGCCGAACAATAGAGGTTGGAACTGGCCTAGCATCCCGACGTATTGTCACCAAAATAACGTTTACTTGAAAAAAGTGGGCTGGACTAACCATTTAAACACAAAATTTGCGTTTTGATTAGATTTGTGGTTAGTACCCACACAACCTAGAGAATTACAAAATTGCAAATTAATTGAGTGGTAGCGAATCAATCCAGTCTCAGTTAAAATATAATTATTCATATCATTTCATGTCCGTTTAATTTAAGTCCTGATAATGTTTGATTTTGAAATCTTCGATCGCTTTAACTTACCTACATCTTCAAAGCTTCCCTATTGCCGGAGGTACTGATAACTGCTAACACAGTTCTTCCGGTAGGAGGCTAACTGAATTAATCTACAAACAACGTTCAATTGTTGCTACTACTGATTGAGATAAGCTAGGTAGGTCATAACCACCTTCTAAACCAAATAAGATTTTGCGGGTTATTTGCAAACAATATTTTGTAAATTCTCCATAGTCTTCTGGTTGTAGAGCAATACCTGCTAATGGGTCGTCACGGTTAGCATCATAGCCAGCACTAACAATCAATAAATCTGGTTGAAAGCTAGCTAAAAAGGGTACAACTTTTTGCTCGAATGTGGGTTGATAAATTGCCATTGTGGTACCTGGTGACATGGGTAAATTTAATACATTATTGTGGAAACCATGTTCATCAGCAGAGCCAGTGCCTGGATAACAGGGAGATTGATGGAGGGAGCAGTAGGCTATATTTTCGTTGGTTTCGACAATTTCTTGAGTACCGTTACCGTGATGCACATCCCAGTCTAGAATGGCGACTTTGTTAATACCTGGTTTCTCTAGAGCATAATGAGCTGCGATCGCCGCATTGGAAAATAAGCAAAATCCCATGCCTCGTCTACTTTCAGCATGATGTCCAGGGGGTCTCGCCAACACAAACGCCGGATTGGCATTTGCTAATACTAGATCGACTCCATCTAACCAAGCACTTATCGCTAATAATGCCACATCATAACTTTTCGCAGAAACTGGCGTATCTCCATCCAAATAACCGCCACCTTGATTAGCTATTTCTGCTACTGCTTGAATATGGCTGCGAGAGTGAACTTTTTCTAGTAGTGTCATCAATGATGAATGACGTTGTTGCACCGGGGTGGGCGATCGCCATTGCAATTGGCCATTGTGAGGAAAAGTTTTGAGAGTTTTGACAATTGCAGTTAAACGTTCTGGTCGCTCCGGGTGTAGCATACCAGTTTTGTGTTCGAGAAATTCATCGGAATAAATAACAGAAATCATCAGTTAATTTTAGATATTAGATTTTTTTTGATTAAATGAAACTTTTTATCTTTTGATTTTGGGTTTAATACCCCCCTGTCTACACGGTGTTTACAGATGGTTGGAGTTATAAGTCATTGACTATCCCCCTCCACTTTTTCCTTCTTTTTTCTTCCTTCTTCCTTCTTCAGTGTAATCATACCAGTATTTTAACTTGAAATCGGACGGAAAATACTTATCTATTACTCATTAATTTTCTCAAAAAATAGACACAAAATATGCTATAATTGTAGACGTAAACAGCATAATTTGGCAAATACACCGAACTTAATCGGACGAAATCCAATTTTTTCGGTTTTTTGCTAATTCATTATATATTTAACGGAGTTTTTCATTAGTATGACTACTTCTGAGTCACGAATTGTACCGACCGATCTCCGTAATGAAATGTCCCAATCATACCTAGAATATGCCATGAGTGTAATCGTAGGTAGGGCATTACCAGATACTAGAGATGGTCTCAAACCCGTACATCGCCGCATACTCTATGCCATGAACGAATTAGGGTTAACAGCAGACCGCCCTTTCCGTAAATGCGCTCGTGTTGTGGGAGAAGTGCTGGGTAAGTATCATCCCCACGGCGATACAGCGGTGTACGATGCTTTGGTGCGAATGGCTCAGGATTTCTCAATGCGATCGCCCCTCATTCACGGTCACGGTAATTTTGGTTCCGTAGACAATGACCCACCTGCGGCTATGCGTTACACAGAGTGTCGTCTACAAGCGCTCACTTCTGATGCCATGTTGCGGGATATTGATGCAGAAACAGTAGATTTTGTAGATAACTTTGATGGTTCTCAACAAGAACCGTTGGCATTGCCCTCCCGCATTCCTCAACTATTCCTCAATGGTTCGTCTGGTATTGCAGTGGGAATGGCAACTAATATTCCTCCCCACAACTTGGGGGAACTTATTGATGGTTTGTTAGCACTGATACACAACCCAGAAATAACTGATACTGAGTTAATGCACTACATTCCCGGTCCTGACTTTCCTACAGGGGCTCAAATTCTGGGAAAATCTGGTATCCGTGATGCTTACACACTCGGTCGCGGTTCTATAACTATGCGGGGAGTCGCTACTATAGAAACTCTCGAACAGCGCGGTCGTCCTGATAAAGAAGCTATTATTGTTACAGAGTTACCTTACCAAACTAATAAAGCAGCTTTAATTGAAAAAATTGCTGAACTGGTTAATGACAAAAAAATTGATGGCATCTCGTTTGAGTTCGATAACTACCCGCATTCCGTCGCGATCGCTTTCATCCCTAATATCAGAAATGCCATCAATTTTTTTGTCATTAACCAGTTCAGCAATTTTTTCAATTAAAG
>NZ_JAAHGK010000350.1:0-6176 GCF_010672505.1 Okeania sp. SIO2B9
TGCCCACCTTGGTTAGTAACTATAGCGCTAGCCTTTTTCATAATGGGTTCCCAGTCGGGGTCAGTTTTGTTAGTGACTAACACCTCCCCTGGTTGAAATTCAGAAATGTTATGGGTATCCAGAATTACGCGTACCTTACCTTGACCGATCGCCTGACCCACAGAACGACCTGTTAACAATACTTTCCCTTTCTCCTGCAACTGATAACTACGCAGCATATTCTCAGATTTTTGAGATTGCACTGTTTCTGGTCGCGCCTGAACTATATATAAACTATTGGTAATACCATCTTTTGCCCATTCAATATCCATCGGCGTGTAACTACCGCGCACCTGGGAATAATGGTCTTCAATAATTACCGCCCAATGGGCAAGTTGCAGAATTTCATCATCACTCAGAGCAAACTGTTGTTGCTGTCGCTCTGGCACGGGTACGTTTTTAATCGAATTACCGCCATCATAAACCATTTTGATAGCTTTAGTGCCCAGGCGTTTGTTGAGAATAGTATGGAAACCTTCTCGGAGCGTAGGTTTGAATACCAGGTATTCATCGGGGTTAACTGCGCCTTGTACGACATTTTCCCCTAAACCATAAGCTGCTGTAATTAGGGCAGCATTTTTGAATCCAGTTTCGGTATCTATGGAAAACATGACACCAGAGGTAGCAAGGTCGGAACGCACCATTTTTTGAATGCCAACTGAGAGAGCAACATCGAAGTGGTCGAAACCTTTGATAGTGCGGTAGGAGATAGCGCGGTCGGTGAATACTGATGCGAAACATTTATGAGCAGCTTTAAGTACGCTTTCAACCCCGTGAATATTGAGGTAAGTTTCCTGTTGCCCGGCAAAACTGGCATCTGGTAAGTCTTCGGCAGTAGCACTGGAACGTACAGCAACATCTGTATCTTGACCGTAGAGATAACAAAGGGTTTCGTAGCTGAGGGCGATCGCTTTTTCGAGTTCTGCTGGAAAGGGTGTATTCATTATCAATGCTCGTGCTTTTTTACCCCGTTGTTGCAAATTTTTTATATCTTCAACATCAAGGTCGGCAAATAGTTGGCGCAGTTTTGCTTCTAAACCAGCAGATTTGATGAAGTAACGATAGGCATAAGCAGTGGTAGCGAAACCATTAGGAATATTGATATTTTTGGGGGTAAGTTGTTGCATCATTTCTCCTAAAGATGCGTTTTTACCTCCTACTAAAGGAATGTCATTAATACTAACTTCATCAAACCACAACACTAAGCTTTTTTCTTTAGCAGTAAAAGTCTTATTTTGAATTATTAATGTTTTTAGCATTGCTTTAATTTCTCCTAAAGTTAAGCTGTTTCATCGCGGTACAGCTTGGATATAATTTTTTTCACAATTTTATCTTCAAGGCAAATCACTATATTTTTGCCTTTATAGCAGTCGAAGGAAAGTTTAGGACAGAGCAAAAGCTTAAAATTCAGATAACGTAAGATTTTTCTTTATTCCTTCTTCCTTCTGCTATAAAAAAAACTATTTTTGTTAACGACCTATAATCTATATCACATTGATCCCTAACAATTATTTCTTTATTTATATTCTTTTATTATCCATATAGATTATCAAAGGAACTCTATATAAATGATTTATTCCTCTATTTATATATTAATTAAACTCTATGTAGCCGACAACTTTTCTGAGGTATACATCTTAGTTACCAAAAGTAAAAAAATGTTGATAGCAGTAGTGTATAGGTGATTATTAAAAAAAATTAAGCGCTTTAATAATTCTATAGAGGGGGTTTGACTAGGACTCATCTAAGGCAGGCACATTACTGAGATCTATAATTAAGCTTCAATAAAAATCAAATAACGATGGTTAATCCCTTTTTTTAATCCCAACTATAGTTAAGTTAATGTATAGCAGAAGGAAGAAGAAAGAAGCGGTGCGACCCCGCGTCGGCGTCAGACGCAAGGGAATGCGCACCAACAGAGCAAGAGGCAAGAAGGAAAAATATTGCTTTGTCTGAATTTTAAGCTGTCGATCTGTCCTAACCTTTCCTTCGACTGCTATATTAAGTTTGTTTGGCGTTTTTACTTACTTGACATCCTCCCGACGCTGACCTGCACCTGCAGCGCGGGATTCCCATCCATCATTCAAACAGACGCTCGCTGACCAAATGACTCAGGGCGGGTTGACACCTCACTGGAAAATGCTGGCAAAACCAGTAATCACGCTTCCTCCCTGTCCGATAAATAATCGACCAGTGCCCCTCGGCGACTTGATTGAACAGTTACAGTAGTCTTAACCTTGGTTTTTAGTTAAGCAATATTTGTAAGTTAACAGATTATCTGTAAAACCGCTCTTATTGATTGGCATTCATCCCGACGCTCCCCTGCGGGAGAGCGCGGGTCTTCTGCCAACATTTTGATAAAAGGTATTAAATAACCTGTATATATCTGTAAAAATGTTGATTTTAATCTCAAAAATATAGCAACCGCCAGGTTGGTTAGAACAATTAGTGCGAGCATCTTGCTCGCGTTATAAATCATCATAATTACATCATCTTAGGATAATTATAGCAACTGCCAAGGCAGTTAGGAAAAAGAAAAATATAAAATGATTAGACCATCTCATAGAGACGATATAACAATCGCACTTGCTCCGCTAACGCTATGTTTCTCCTTTATTTCTTATATTATGTCCGGATAATTAGTGATGAAAAAACTTATCCTCTTGCTTCAACAGTAAATCTTTCTATTTTCCCCTCCTGGGAGGGGGAGGGGCGAGGGGTGGATACCCTACTCCCCTGCTCCCCATGAGGAAACGGCAAAACGGTGACACCCTATCTCCGCGTCTCCGTGTCTCCCCCTCTCCATGTCCTCAAGAACCCCTACTCCCCTACTCCCCCACTCCCAGATAACTTCTTCAAAAATCTAATTCGCCGCAGCCTCCGCTACATTCGTAATGACTTCCTGGAATATCACCTCATCTTTACGAGGGTCCGCATGGGCAACTTTTACCTCTATGCGATCGCCCACATTGACAGACCGACCAAACCTCATCGCCAACTCTAACCCCAACTCTTCGAGTAACACCAACCCTAAATTAATTTCTTCTTTCAACCACCGAATTATCAACGCTTGCCAAACCTCATCAGAATTACGTCGCAAATATTCCAGTCCCCAGTAACGGTTAGTACATCTTTCCACACTAGAAGCTTCTTTGACAGCAGGAACTAAACTCATTACTATTTCTTGCATCTGGTCTCGACTAAAAGGTAACTCCTCTCCTCGTAAATGAGCTTTAATTTGAAAGTGAGCCAATAGATCGCTATAACGCCGAATCGGAGAAGTAACCTGAACATAAGTTTCTAAGGCCAAACTAGCGTGACGAGCTGGTATAATACCCATTTCACTTTTAGGCATACATCTACGCATCGCACAAGAGCGAACTGGCCCAGCAGGCAATAATATTAGTTCTGCCTCTGGTGGAAGTTCTGGTTGGGGTTGACTGCGATAGGGAAGGGGTATATCATGTTTTTGACCATATTTTGCCCCAACCTCTCCTGCCATAATCATCATCTCTGCCACTAGCTGTCTTGATGGTGAGTCGTCCAATACTTCTACTTTTACTTCCTCACCTTCGACTTTAATCACTGACTCTGGCATATATATACTAATAGAGCCTTGTGACTGTCGCCACTGAAATCTTTGTTTCGCCCACTGATTGAGAACATGAATTTCTGGTTCTAGCTTAATCTGTAACTGTAACATTTCATCTACATCATCATAAGTCAGACGGTAGGTTGGTTTGATTAAGCTAGCGTGAATGCTGTAGTCTACAACTCCTCCACTTTCATCTAAAATAACGCCAAAACTCAAAGCGCTGCAAATTTGTCCCTGAATCAGACTCATTGGCCCTGTGGCCAACTCTGATGGGAACATCGGAATTATACCTGTGGGTAAATATAGTGTAGTAGTTCTTCGCCTTGCGTCTAGGTCTAACTCATCACCAGGAGTAAGTAAGCGAGTTGGGTCGGCAATATGTACCCATATCTTTTGTTGATTGTCTTCTAAAAATTCTATACTGAGGCCATCATCTATTTCTTTGGTGCTTTCATCGTCTATGGTATAGACTTTTAGATGAGTTAAATCCAAACGGTTTGTGTCTGGATCTGGCTGGGGAGATTGCAGGCAGCTTTGAGCCACTTCTAGTACCTTGGTAGAAAAATGTTTTGGGATCTGACTACGTCGCAGAAATAGATTTTCATGTTCGCTCCATATACCTAGATCCATTAATAGTTTAAACGCTGCTTCTGGAGTTTCGGGTAATTCTAAGACTGCCAAGGTATCCATTGCCTGGGTACGATTAGAAGCTTCTTCTCCGTAAGTCGCCAATTTTTCTATTACATCTAGGCGGTTATAATCGCTTGGTTGCCACTCTACCTCTTCTCCTGCTAGTCGGTTACGCACCCGGAGTAAAAAGTTCTCTAGTTCTTGTTGTTTTTGTTTTTGGACTTCCTGCTGATGTTTAATTTCTCCTACTTGAGCTACAGGTCGGGGTTCGTAGCGATCGCCTTTTTGCTTAAAGTAGAGTTTATCGTCTGATAATAATATGTACGCTGCATAACATTGGGCTGGTGTTTGTTCTGAAAATAGCAGTAAGGCCATTTCTTCTGGATTTACTGTTTCTGCTTCTTCTACCAGTAGTTCCCATGCTAATTCTATACTTGAAGGGTCTATATAAGTTTCTACTTCCTGAAGAAATTTGGGAATTTCTGATGATTTGTAACTTTCTCCTGCTACTTCATAACTGATTTGCTTTGGAGGTATGCTGTGAGATTGACCATTTGCTTCCACCACGACCCAGTTTTTTTTACCATCTGGACGTTCTGCTATGGCTAGTCGCCGTTCTCCATGCAATCTAAATTCAATTAATTTTCCCTTCTCCACTTTTCCTTATTTATATATCCCTATAAATTTTCAATTGCCTTGGCTTGGGTTGTGGTTTTTGCTAGTTTAGTTTGAGATTTTTTGACTTTGGTTTTTTTCTTAATATTTAACTTTTTCAGATTTTTCCAAAATCTCAAATCTCAAACACTCTATCTTCAGGTTTCTCTATTAACGTAGGGTAATAAAGCTACTAATCTAGCTCTTTTGATACTTTTCGTTAAATCTCTCTGCTGTTTTGAAGTTAAACCAGTGATTCTTCTTGGCAGAATTTTACCTCTTTCTGTAACATATTTCTTTAGTAGTTCCACATCTTTATAATCGATTGGATCGCCTGGTTTAATTGGTGATACTCTTTTGCGGAAGTAATTCGCCATTGCTAATTATTTGTTAGTTATTTTTGTTTACGTTTACGTTTTAGTTATTTACTGTTTTTAATACTCACTGAATTTTTACTTAATTTCTTTGTGAACTGTATGTTTATTACAGTGAGTACAGAATTTCTTCAATTCTAATCTTGAGGTTGTATTTCTACGGTTTTTAGTTGTTGTATACCTAGACACACCTTGTGAACGTTTATTGGAATTTGTTCTACACTCTGTGCATTCTAGTGTAATAACAATTCTGACTCCTTTAGCCATTTTTCAGTTTCCATGAATGTTAGACACAAATTACTATCTTCTCACATAGCGCTTGGCTTCGTCAACTAGCCACTTTACCTTAATATCTAGGGAGTAACCACGCATTGTCCCTACTACTATTGTCTGAGCTATTCTGTCATGGAAAGCTTGTTGATACCTTTCAATATCTACTAAAGCTACTGTAAAGTCCAAAAATAAAGGCATTATTAGTAGTAAGACAGCAGCATTTCCTGATGTTAAATTACTAATTCCTAACATGGCCAATGCCCCAGATAATGCTAAAATTCCTTCTCGCTTTGATAAATCTAGGATACCTGGATTTCTTTGGTATCTAGTATCTAAAACTTTCATATCTAGAGCATAGTGCCCTATACTCTGACCATAGTTTTTATAGACCACTAGTACTCGTGTTATTATCCAAAGTACCATAAAAAATAAAATAAACGTGAACCAATTATTGCTAATTATGGCACTCAAAAACCAAACTACTAAAGCATCTATACTGAATGCTGCTACGCGACGGGATAGAGGTGCTTTTGGCAATTGGGGTATAATATTATCGCTCATAAGATAGACCTTAATTCTTTTTTGGGTCTGGTTAGGAGAATATGTAACTG
>NZ_JAAHGK010000351.1:0-6176 GCF_010672505.1 Okeania sp. SIO2B9
AATTTTATTGGTGGTGCAACAGACCCGGAAATTGCGAACTTAGATAGTGAAGCGATAGTGCAACAGGTACATCAAGATCTTTGTCAAACTCTGTCGCTTATAGCTCATCATTTAGTTAGAATTGTTTTAATTATTATAGTCCAGTGTTTATTAGATCGAGTAGGCTTATATATTTTTTAACTTTTTCACCCTGATAATATTTAGACTTTAGATAAAAAAATATTTGCTTATGGACATGCCTCTAAAATTAGGCCTTACTTTGATCATGGTGGCCTTATACATACTCACAGTATAATTTTTCAGGATCGAGTTAATTATGATACTGGAGTCAATAGTATACATAGTGTATAAAGCTCGAAAATATCTATGACTTTTAAACAGCTTAAAAAATCTGAAGCAGAATGAAGCAAAACTTAGTTATGAGGACTATAGGTACTAGACCTCTTTAAGAATTAATCTCAAACCCTTGGCATACCTGGGCAAAAACTAAGTTTTCACCAGATGTCTACTATAAATAGTTTTTGATTTTCTCTAACTCTATATATCTATCTAGATATATGAAGATTTGATGTAGATATTCAAAAAGCTTGAATAGGGGGTGACAGTAATAGGGGTAATTTTGCTATGGTTTATATGGTATCCAATTTGACTCGACCCCTAAGCTATTTGTATTCAGTCTGAACCTCTAAAAATACTAGGTGAGAGAATTGTTTGTATACCAGATTTTAGAGATATAGTCTCTAATAATCTCTGAGTTCAGGAGATTACACATAACCATAAGTATTTTATTTTTTTTGGAGATCGTCAAAAAATGGTACAACAAGTTAAAGAAGTAGCCCAAACTCCTAAATTGTCTATACCTTCTTCCTTAAAAGGAATGGCTACCACCGAACGTCCTTGGGGATCGTTCACAGTTTTAGAAGATGGACTTGGATACAAAATCAAGCGAATAGAAGTCAAACCAGGGCATAGACTTAGTCTACAAATGCACCACCATCGTAGCGAGCATTGGATTGTTGTTTCAGGAACTGCTAAGGTTGTCTGTGGAGACAAAGAAGAAATTCTGCAAAACAATCAATCTACCTATGTACCTCAATGTACTTCTCATCGCTTAGAAAATCCAGGAGTTATTCCTTTAGTATTGATTGAAGTACAAAATGGAGAGTACCTTGGAGAGGATGATATTGTTCGTTTTCAAGATGATTATGCCCGAACAAAGTCCTAATTTTAACTGGTAAGCAAAAAAAAATTTGTGAATGATTAACTTGAGCGAAGCAGCAGTCCAAGAAATTATTCGTCTTAGGTCTAAACATCAAAACCAAAATTCCTTATTTCGTTTGAAGTTTAAATCTGGTGGCTGCTGTAGTTTCTATTACATAATGGAGTTTGACGAACAGTTGGCCAGTAACGACCGAGTTTATGACTGTGGGAAAGTTAAAGTCGTAGTTGACTCTCAACAACTAAACTATCTGAATGGATTAACCTTGGACTATTCTGAGGACCTTATGGGTGGAGGCTTCCGATTTAACAACCCTAATGCTAAAGCTACCTGTGGTTGTGGAAATTCCTTTTCGATTTGATGTTGACAAAAACGTATTACTAACCTATAATAAAAGATTGTTTGTAAAGTTTTTTAGAATAAGTAGGGACAAAGCAAAAAATTAATGTTTTGATAATTTCCCTAAACTTCCTGAAAAATAGGCCGTTGCACCAAAGGTTCCTATGGCGCAACGGTAATTTATTCCTAATAGTTAAAGAGGCTAATTTATAAAGTGGATATTTTTTAAAGGTCAAAGTAATTTACCAAAATATACTTCTTCTTTAACTATTTATCAGCATTTTCCGTACCGGAATGCTCTGCAAACAGCACTTAGCTTTCAGCACGCTAAAAGCTTGGGTTTAAATCTCCGACTTCTTCTGAGCTTGTCGTTTAATTTTAGGAGGGGTCGCGTATCACCTTTGCACAAAGCTGACTGCTAAACGCTGATTAGCTGTTTGCGGATAATTCCGGACTGAAACGCTTTTTACATAAATAATTATTAGGAAAAAAATTGGGAACAAATTTTCTAAGTAAGCTCGCCCAAAAGTATTATATTTTGTAGCGAGGGGATTAAGAAGAATTACAAGAAAAACTGTTACTAATAACTCATGCCAACAATCCAACAACTAATTCGTTCAGCTCGTCAAGAAACTCAGAAGAAAACTAAATCTCCGGCTCTTAAAAGTTGCCCTCAACGTCGTGGAGTATGCACAAGAGTATACACCACTACACCAAAAAAGCCTAACTCAGCTCTCCGTAAGGTGGCTAGGGTACGTCTAACTTCGGGTTTTGAAGTAACTGCCTATATCCCTGGTATTGGTCATAACTTACAAGAGCACTCTGTAGTTATGATTAGAGGTGGTAGGGTTAAAGACCTGCCTGGTGTGAGATATCACATTATTCGTGGCACATTAGATACCGCAGGAGTTAAAGATCGTAAACAAAGTCGTTCTAAGTATGGGGCGAAAAAGCCTAAAGCTTAAGTTAGTAGGTAGAATGCAAAATTCAAGAAAACATTAGGTAAAATTAGTATGTAATAGATATTGAATTTTGTATTTATTAGTCAAATATAAATTATTTAAAGTTTAGTTTATTGGTTGTGATAATATGTCTCGTCGTAGAGTTGTTCAAAGATGTCCTGTTCCTCCAGATGCACAGTACAATAGTCGATTAGTAAGTATGATGGTACGACGTATAATGCGTCACGGTAAAAAATCTTTAGCCTTTAATATCGTCTACGATGCGTTTAAAACTATTGAAGAAAGGACAGATTCAGATCCTTTAGAACTATTTGAAAAAGCAGTCCGGAATGTGACTCCTTTAGTAGAAGTTAAAGCCCGTCGTGTGGGTGGTGCAACATACCAAGTGCCAATGGAAGTCCGCTCAGATCGTGGAACTAGCCTAGCTCTGCGTTGGTTGGTGCAATATTCTAGGTCTAGAGGAGGAAAAACAATGGCCATGAAATTAGCCAATGAGTTAATGGATGCAGCTAACGAAACAGGTAGTGCAGTTCGTAAGCGAGAAGAAACTCACAGAATGGCAGAAGCAAATAAGGCTTTTGCTCACTATCGTTATTAAGAATAATATAACCACTTATGCCTAAAATATAGAATTTTAATCAAGCGTAAAAATCTGAAGCATAGATAAAGGAGGTAACTGTGGGACGTAGTATGCCACTTGAGCGCGTGCGAAATATTGGTATCGCAGCTCATATAGATGCTGGTAAGACAACAACAACAGAAAGAATCCTATTTTATTCCGGTATAGTACATAAAATGGGGGAAGTTCACGATGGGACCGCAGTTACCGACTGGATGGCTCAAGAGCGAGAACGTGGAATTACTATTACTGCGGCTGCTATTAGCACTAAGTGGTTAGACCATCAAATTAATATTATTGATACTCCAGGACACGTGGACTTCACCATAGAAGTAGAACGTTCTATGAGGGTTCTGGATGGAATAATAGCTGTATTCTGCTCGGTAGGAGGAGTACAACCTCAATCAGAAACTGTCTGGCGTCAAGCCGATCGTTACGAAGTGCCTCGTATGGCCTTTGTCAATAAGATGGACAGGACAGGGGCTAACTTCTTCAAGGTATACGAGCAAATTCGCGGTCGCCTCCGAGCTAATGCAGTTCCAGTCCAAATTCCTATCGGTAGTGAAAATGAATTTAGGGGAATTGTAGATTTGGTGGGGATGAAAGCTTTTATCTACACCAATGACCTCGGAACAGATATTCAAAAAACGGAAATTCCAGCAGAAGTAGAAGAATTAGCACAGGAATATCGCCTGAAGCTAGTTGAGTCAGTAGCAGAAACAGATGATGCTCTGACAGAAAAGTACCTTGAAGGAGAGGAGTTTACAGAAGAAGAAATTCGTCAAGCCACTATTAAAGGTACAGTCGTACCAATGTTATGTGGTTCAGCTTTCAAAAATAAAGGTGTTCAACTTCTACTCGATGCGGTAGTAGATTATTTACCCGCTCCAACAGAAGTCCCATCAATTGAAGGAACATTGCCAAATGGCGATCTAGATACAAGACCTTCAGATGATGAAACACCTCTAGCAGCTCTGGCATTCAAAATTATGTCAGACCCTTATGGTCGTCTCACCTTTTTACGGGTATATTCTGGAGTCCTTTCTAAAGGTAGTTATATCCTCAACTCTACTAAAGATAAGAAAGAAAGAATTTCTCGTCTAATTGTTCTAAAAGCTGATGAAAAAATAGATGTAGATGAACTGCGGGCAGGAGATTTGGGGGCAGTTGTAGGTATGAAACATACCTTGACAGGTGATACTGTTTGTGATAAGGATAATCCAATTATTCTAGAGTCTCTCTATGTTCCTGAGCCGGTTATATCTGTGGCCGTGGAACCCAAAACTAAACAAGATATGGAGAAACTATCTCAGGCACTTCAGGCTCTTTCAGACGAAGACCCTACATTCCGAGTGAGTATTAATCCAGAAACTAACCAAACAGTAATTGCTGGGATGGGTGAGCTTCACTTGGAAATCTTGGTAGACCGGATGCTGCGGGAATATAAGGTGGAAGCTAATGTAGGTCAACCACAGGTGGCTTACCGAGAGACTATTCGCCAACAGGTTGAGGCTGAAGGTAAATTTATCCGTCAAAGTGGTGGTAAAGGTCAGTACGGCCATGTGGTCATAGAACTGGAACCAGGAGAGCTAGGTAGTGGTTTTGAGTTTGTCTCCAAGATTGTTGGAGGGACAGTACCTAAAGAATTTATTAGTCCAGCAGAACAAGGAATGAAAGAGGCTTGTGAAGCAGGGGTTTTGGCTGGTTATCCATTAATAGATGTTAAGGCTACTCTGGTAGATGGATCTTACCATGATGTGGATTCTTCGGAAATGGCTTTTAAAATTGCTGGCTCTATGGCAATTAAGGAAGGTGTTACTAAAGCTTCACCTGTGTTATTAGAGCCAAAGATGAAGATTGAGATAGAAGTACCTGAAGAATATATTGGTAATATTATCGGAGACCTTAACTCTAGAAGAGGACAAATAGAGGGGCAAGGAGTAGAATCAAGTATGGCTAAAGTAACAGCAAAAGTTCCTTTAGCAGAAATGTTTGGTTATGCTACTGACATGAGGTCAAAAACTCAAGGTCGTGGTATCTTTTCAATGGAATTTAGTCACTATGAGGAAGTGCCTCGTAATGTGGCAGAGACTATCATTGCTAAGACCAAAGGATATGTCTAGCAATTCTGGAATTTATTTAGTTCTTAGATTAAAGTTTTAGTTTTGGATTGAATAATGTGAAAATAAAAGAACTGACTGCTAAATGAAAACTGACAATTGACTAAAAAAAATAGGCGATTGAAAGAAACGGCCAACAAAGATTAGTTAAACGGCTCGGCAGAGTTGTCAAAATTTATCTATTATGAATCAGTGCATCCGTTTCCTCATGCAAGGAAGGCGGAATTAACAACGGAAAAAAAAGGAACAAGTAATTAATGGCACGCGCAAAATTTGAAAGAAACAAACCTCACGTCAATATTGGTACTATTGGACACGTTGACCATGGCAAGACAACCTTGACTGCGGCAATTACAATGAGTCTAGCAGCGCAAGGAAAAGCTAAGGCAAGGAATTATGCTGATATTGATGCAGCTCCAGAAGAGAAAGCACGGGGTATTACAATTAATACTGCTCATGTAGAGTATGAAACAGAAGGGCGTCACTATGCTCATGTTGATTGTCCTGGACACGCTGACTATGTAAAAAATATGATTACAGGTGCAGCTCAAATGGACGGTGCAATTCTAGTAGTTTCTGCGGCTGATGGTCCAATGCCCCAAACTCGCGAGCATATTCTATTGGCCAAACAGGTAGGTGTTCCTAATATCGTGGTTTTCCTCAATAAGCAAGATATGGTGGATGATGAGGAACTTTTGGAATTGGTGGAACTTGAAGTTCGGGAACTTTTAAGTGACTATGATTTTGATGGAGATAATATTCCGATCGCTGCTGGTTCTGCTTTACAGGCAGTAGAAGCACTAACAGCTAACCCAAGCATAGGAAAGGGTGAAAATGAGTGGGTAGATAAAATTCTCGCTCTGATGGATGAAGTTGATGGATATATTCCTACACCAGAACGCGATGTTGATAAGCCT
>NZ_JAAHGK010000352.1:0-6164 GCF_010672505.1 Okeania sp. SIO2B9
GTCGGGAGGTAGACAAACATCTTGATCGAAGCGGATCAACATTTATTTATGTAAGGGGGTGCTTTCCGCCCCACCCTGTGGAGGAGTGGGGAAACCAGCACCCCCTTACCAACCCCCTTATGGTTGTTTTTCAAATCCGATACAGATGCGTAGTTGAAAGTCAACTATTAACCATCTCTGTTGAATCCCCCCGTAGGTTTTTGAGAGTTCTTGATAGCTATATCCTTAATTGATTGATGCTCTTGACAGGAGTTTAATTCCTCCTGTGTTTTCCGCTGCTAACAGAACTTCCTAGTTCACCAGGAATACTCATTTCACATACTTTTTTATGTTCTATCAATTAATTTGTTAGCTAAAATTCTGATGATGATTTATGTATTCTTTTGTAATACAATTGAAGTTTAAAATGTAGTATAGCAATGATCTAAGTGAGTAAACTAGCATTATAGTGATCAACAAAATACCAAATTGCACCAATATGATTGTCGAGAGATTTTGAGAATGATCAAGTTTTACTTACTCAGCTGGAAACTCTTTGACGTCAAGTATGATTGAATCGTTCAATATAACTTGTATCACCAGTTTCTTGGCCAACCCCACGGTGACGCTTACTGGGTAATACTTGTGAGTAAGCTGGCCCAAAATCGGTGTCACAAATAGCCCATTGACGGTAAACTGGAGCAAGTGAGTGCCACAATTGCTTTGCTGATTGGCTAGTGCGATCACCAATATATACTCCCATAATTTCTCCTGTTCTGGCCTCAATCGCAAGCCAAATCCATTGTTTTTTTGCTTTTGACCCTACATCTGACCACATTTGATCCATCTGGACAATTAATCGACCTGGTTTTTTTTAGTCACCTCAACTTGTTTGGGAACCTGGTAGTATTTCTGATTGACATAGTATTGAAGCCAAGGTGACGAAACTCCAGTTACGCGAGCGATGGCAGCCAGCGACATCCTTTCCAGTAGAAGTTGATTGATGAATTCACCTGTTGAGTGATTAATGGGTTGTCGGGTTGGCTTTCAACAAATTGTCGCCCACAATTGTTGCATTTGAATCTTTGTTTCCCGTAGTGAGTATGTCCATTTTTGACAAATTTTTGGGAGTTACATTGAGGGCAAGGCATATTTCAATCTGGATGCAACAAAGCCGATTATATCATTACTATGCACCACTACCCAATATTTTATTTTTCAATAGATTTACCGCTCTAAAATAATAAGGGTCTGATATTGTAGCGAGCACGCCTGGTTGCCGATATAAGCGCCGTTTTTGAGAATCTGTCAAATTTATACTTACGTCAGGAGTAACACCTTTTTTACTAATATCAGTTCCTTTAGGAGTGTAATAGTGAGCAATAGTTACTGCTAAACCCGAACCATCTGATAAAGAATGCACCGACTGTACTAAAGCTTTACCAAAAGTTTGATCTCCCATAATAACAGCACGACCATTATCTTTAAGTGCCCCTGCTAGAATTTCACTAGCACTAGCTGAGTCACCATCTACCAAAACGACTATTGGTTTATCAGTTAAAGCTGAACGGTTTGCCCGCAATTCTTGCTTTTCTCCATTACGGTTAACTGTGCTAACAATAGCACCTTGATCCATTAACATCCGAGCAATATCTATACTAATGCGCAATAAACCGCCTGGGTTGCCCCGCAAATCTAAAACATAACCATCAGCATTTTGATTATCCAGATTTTCGATCGCTTTCTGCATTTGTTCTCCAGCGTGGGCACTAAATTCTTGTAAATGAATATAGCCAATACGTTTATTCCCTTCACGCTTAAGCTCGTAACGAACTGCTTGTAATTCTATTCTCGCCCTGGTTAAAGTTACATCAAATTCTGTTTCTCCAGAACGCATGACTTGCAGTACAACATCTGTACCCAAATCACCTCGAATTAGTTTTGCTGCTGCTGATACACTCAAACTAGCAGTAGGTTTGCCGTCAATTTCCAGGATTTGATCTCCTGGTAATAAACCTGCTTTCATAGCTGGAGAATTTTCTACAACGTTCACTACCGTAATTACTTTGGTCAGCTCATCCTCCTTTAGCTGCATTCCCACTCCAGACATTTCCCCTGATGTTTGATTAGTCAAAGTTTTGAACTGCTGCGGGTCTAGAAAACGAGTATATGGGTCATTAAGTAGATCTAATGCTTGACGTAATGCTTCATAAGCTTGTTCGCTAGAAGTATAGTTTTTCTCTAACAAAGTTTGCCTAGTCGCTTGCCAATCTGTCTGATTAAAACTACCATCAACATAGTCTCGATTGACAATTTGCCATGCTTCATCCAGAACTGCTTTCGGGCTATTTTCTAAATTTGCCTCAGCAGGCTTACTCAGGGTAGGAGCCAATAAAGATAAAGCTGTGGTTGTAGCGATCGCTCCACTGTACAAAATGGCTTGAAGGATGGAGTTGCGTTTTGAGGCTGAGTTCATTGAATTTTTTTAGTAGTTGGACATTTATTGATATTGACATTCCCACTAATTTATGATATATGGGATAGTATTTTTTTGAAAGAAGTCTAATATACTACAATATTAGCTGAATATATTTATTATTGTATCTATAGTGACAAGGGAATTTATTGTCTAGTCAAATTTTACCGTTACGACTATTGTCTCTAACTCTATATTTGAGAAGAGTTAAGTAATTAAAATAAATTAACTGATAATCCTCTTACCGAAAAATTGTGGTTTAAAGCTTCCCCTTTTAAGGGGATAATAAAGAAAAATTTTCATGATTAGTCAATCCTATCTGTTTTAAAGGAGAGGTAACTATTAATTATTAATTGTTGAAAGTACTTTTTAGGATGAATAAGTACAGTTTAACTTGAAGTAAAGAAGGAAGAGGGAAAAAAGATGATTAATTTTCCTGCTTTTTTATTCCTATTCTATGTTGCTAAAAGCCGGATCGACTTGTAACTAAATTAAGTCGAAAACTACTGTAATTTTTGATCTCTCGCTCGTTAGTTTTCTTTACATAAAAATTTAAGACATGATGGAAACAAAAGCCAAAACCTCAAATTGGCTAGGTTCATTCGTAAATCTAGCCGTTTTCATAACAGCTTTAGGAAGTATAATAACTTTACAAGTATTCTGGCCTTCAGAAAATTCTCCCTTAAAAGAGAAAATCGTTTTAGATTTGGCAGAAGCAGTAGAAGCTGAAGAAAAAGAAGCTCTACAGCTAAAATTATTGAAGGCATCTCCAACTTTTGGATTTGATAATTTGATTGCAGATTGGGTGTTTCTCCAATTTTTGCAATATTTCGGGGACGACACTGCCAGAAATCAAACAGGTTATTCTCTTAGTGAAGATTACTTTGATATCATCACCCGCTTAGATCCAAGATGGGTTGATACATATCTATTTGTGTCTAACTCTTTATCTATATATGAAGGTAAACCAGAAGTCGCGGTAGAATATATGACTCGTGGTACCGATGTACTTTCTTCAGAAATAGATCCGAAAGCTTGGCAAGTATGGAGATGGAAAGGTATAGATCAATTACTGTTAGTAGGTGATATTCCTGGAGCAATTGATTCTCATGAAATGGCAGCTGAATGGGCTGAAAATACATCATATCAAAGCTTAACATCTCTGTTTAGACAAACAGCAGAATTTCTGAAGCGAGACCCCGATAGTAAATTAATCAAGTTTAATGCTTGGTTGTGGGTATACGGTCAAACAAGAGACCAAAGAGTACGCGATCGCGCTCAACAAGAAATTCTCAAGCTTGGAGGGAAAGTAGAAATCGATCAAAATGGAGAAATGCGTTTTGTCTTACCAGAATCTTCTGAATAACTGTGGTGATTAATAGACATAGGTGCGAAAATAATGTAGGGAGTTCCCTAAGAATTTCACTATTGTATTGTAAGAGAAAGTTTTTCAATCAGATTCCATGAGGACTTAAAATTATATGAAATATAAAAAATTGTGCAAATATTCGAATCTCTCCATCTCCCCATCTATTTTTAAATAGAACCCATTTGGGATCTATAATAATACAAATACAGTCCACCCTTAGCCATAAGATAGACACTAAAAATGGTTCTACAAATAAAATCCACTAAACCAGAACCAACAGTAACTTGGAAAGCACTACCAGCAGACTTTACCTTACCAGACGACCCAGTGGAAAATATTCAACAACCTATTCTTGCTGCTGCTCTGACTGATGCTTTGGGAGCTGCATTGCTCATTCAACCTCAAATGCTCATTGGTTCAAATTTCGGATTAGTAGCCACTGTCAACAAAAAAATAGTTGTCAAGGCTCCCGATTGGTTTTATGTCCCCCAAGTACAACCAGTGCCAGAGGGGGTAATTCGCCGTAGTTACACTCCCCATCTAGAAGGCGCTCCTGTAGCTGTAGTGATGGAGTTCCTCTCAGAAACAGAATGTGGGGAACTATCAGTGCGTTCGACTCCACCATACGGCAAACTTTACTTTTATGAACATATCCTCAAAGTACCAACCTATGTAACTTATGACCCCTACGAAGGGAGTTTAGAGGTGCGCAGTTTGCAGGATGGAAAGTATTGCTTCGAGTCAGCTAATGAGAATGGACATTTTTGGATACCGGAATTAGACTTGTTCTTGGGAATTTGGCCAGGGGAAAGACTAGGGCAAAATATTAGCTGGCTTAGATGGTGGGATAAGTCCGAAAATTTGTTGTTGTGGAGTAGCGAACAAGCCGAACAGGAAAAGCAACGGGCCGAACAGGAAAAGCAACGGGCCGAAAAATTAGCTGCTAAATTACGCGATTTGGGTGTCGATCCAGATTCGCTCTGATATAGGAAATTATATCTGATTCATCAATAGTTATAGCGTTATGGGACGGAAGTGAGGGAATGGGGAAGTGGGGGAAGTGGGAGAGTAGGGGAATAGGGAGCATTTTTCTACCTTTTTTCCCTATTCTATTTCTGAATTTCCTGACTTCTATGCCAAAAGCACATACCATCTACAAGGATATCAAATGGGTTCTATAAAAAATAGGAAACAGGAGGAGCAGTGGGCAGATTAGAGGTAAGCTCAAATAACCCGCTATAATTTCTATGACAGGAAATCCAAACATTCGTGGCAATCAGAAAATCAGGAAAATATTGCTGTTTTTGCTTTTTTCTATACTTTCTAGTCTATTAGTGTGGTTGGTGGGAAGTACTATTTCACTCCAGTCTGCAGCAAAATCTCCTGTGGATACTTATTTAGTTTTAGGTGGGAGTATTAAACGGGAAATTTATATTGCTCAAGTGGCTAAACAATATCCTCAGACCCCAATATTAATTTCTGCTGGATCTAAAGACCCTTGTCTTGTGGGATTATTTCAACGGGAAAATGCTCCTGTAGAGAAGGTTTGGTTAGAACATTGCGCTAAATCTACTTTTGGTAACTTCTATTTTACTTTGCCAATTCTCAAGAAATGGGGAGTGGAGCATATTAAACTGGTAACATCTCCTACTCATTTACCCAGAGCTAAATGGTTAGCACAGATTATTTTGGGTGCTAATGGAATATGGGTAGAAACTGATATTGTTGAGGAAATAGGGGTGCCTGGTAATAGAGAATCTCATCTCAAGACTGGTTTAGATGTAATTCGTAGTTTATTTTGGGCTGTGGGAAGTAAGATAATAGAACCAAAATGTGCTGATGTGCTAAAATTGACACAGGTAAATATGGCACAATGGTGCAAGGATGGTTTTCGCTGCGAGCATCAAGCAAAATTGAAGTCTGAGTCAATTTGTAGGAAATAGCTTTACATCATGTTCGTTTGAATACTTATAAATAACGATTGAGGAGTCAGGAGTCAGGAGTCAGGAGGGAAGAAGAAGGAAGAAGAAGGAAAAATCTTGTGCTTTACCTAATAATAATAGGACTTACGCAGATACGCTATATATAGCAGTCGAAACTATTGTCCAATAGTTAATTGAATCTATACATAGTGCCTTTGCGTAAGTCCTGAATAATTAAGATTTAAGGTTTCAGCCTTATTAGGTTGAAAAAAAGTGCCAGCTTTTCGGTCAATAAAGCTGAAAAAACTAGCATTTTGTGCAAGAGTTGGGGAGAACAATCTTGGGACAAAACTTAGCTCCTACCTCCTCGCTCCCAAGCCATGTCTCCTGTCTCCTGTCTCCTACTAAAAGACTTTTT
>NZ_JAAHGK010000353.1:0-6162 GCF_010672505.1 Okeania sp. SIO2B9
AAAATAGTTTAGGAGTGAATTGCATTGATAGTATCACCGATTTAATATTAGAGAATAAAGGAGTACAATTTATTATTACTAGCCATTATCAATAATATCGGAACTAAAAATTGGAAAATAGTCACTCGTTAAGGTAACCTAGTATAGGTTAAAATGATCGTGTCTTCGTTTATCTAAAATCTAAAAACCCCAACGTTGTACTTATGACTCAATCTTTTGCTACTACTACACAAGCTGCTTTTTTGCTCAATATCTCCACTGGTAGATTGCGGGAGCTACTGAATCAAGGTCGTGTTAGAGATGCTCGTAAAGTCGGAAGACTTTGGATGATTCCCCTTAATTCTAGGGGAATGCCAGAAATTAAACCAGGTCGTCGTGGTCCGGAAGGTACTTGGAACAAGAATCGACGCTCCGGCAATACTTTTGTTCATGTTCTACGAAAGACTATTGACTATAACCGAGACAATGGAACTTCTTATCCAGTAGTTGCGGTAAAAGTGGGAGATAAAAAGGATTATTGCCACGCCCTGAAAATAAAAGGACCTTGCCAAATCGTTTATCAACCCCATGATCCCAATAAAAGTCAAGCGGGAGGAGCGCGTCTGTGGATAGAAGTAGAACCAGAACATATAGTAGAGCGAGTATATTTCAGTAATGGAGATTATGGTCCGCCACCAGAGGTGACTGAGCAGAGAGCGAAACTTAAAAAGAAAAAGTCAAAACAAAAAAAGCCAAAACAAAAAAAGTCAAAAATAAAAGGAAAAAAGAAATAACATAGTCATTTAGATAAATAGTTAGCTGGGAAAAGAGAATTTATGAGCAGTGGATGTCTTCTGTTATGTTTTGTGATGTCTCTAAATAAATAGAATTATCTTGCGTAACTAATTCTACGCATATTTAGTGGTAGAAAAGTTTAAAGGATTATCATTAGGATGTGCTTCAAACCATAAAGCTTAACTCAGAAAAATCTATTCCTCCATCCCACTCAATATATCTACCACCCTCTCCTAATTTTACTTGTGAAAAAAAATTGGATCGGATAAAGGGGGAAACGCTCCACCTTGGTTAATAATAGGTTTAAAATTTACAATAATCTAACTACCACCAGAATAAATAAGACGCAGTTTGTAGTTAGATTCAGCAGTTAAGCTGGTAATAATATAAGGCATAATTAACTGCTATTTTAAGAATTAAAAGTATAGTACTATAGCAGTCGAAGTATAGTCCTAAACGTCAGTCAGAAGTTAGAAGTAATCTCTGATAAATTTCAGCATTTAGGGTTGTCCTAATCTTGGCTTCGACTGCTATAAATTAGGACAATAAACCTCCTACAATTTTAATCAGAGGGTAAATCGCGCAACTTACTTTGCCGTAATTTTTCTAGCAAAGAGGAGGGGTCAATTCCTGCATCTTGGTAAGCTTGAATAGCACGTTTACGCCAGTCAAGATTTTCTTCTCCTGGAAAGCTTCGCCTTAATTCTCTAACTGTAGATACTGCATTAGTTGCCCACTTCTTGAAGTCTTCTAAATTCCAGTAACATACGTCTGCTGTATAAGGTTTAGCATCAGGTTCTATTTTTGCACAAGGTGTAATGAGGACTGGAATAATATCTGCGGATTGAGATAAAGAGGTATCTTTATTTTCTCTAATCCATTTTGGGTGCGATGCTGCCTCTCTAACTTTGACAGACCCGAGGGTAGTTTCTGTATTGCCTTCTGAGTGGTCTTCAAATACTATGCACAAGTCATCTCCAGCAATCCACCAAGGGTCTGGAGCGCTATGGGTTGTGGAGTTACCTGAGTCATAACCCAATAGTTTTCCTAATCTTTCATGGCCGTCCTCAAATTTTTTACTTAGCTTGTTACGCCCCTCATCTGTCAGATTTTGCCGATCTTTTATTGGGGGATTTAGATTATCAAAAATTGCTCTTACCTCTTTATCAAATTTTGTACTATTCCTTGTACCTAATTTGATTAATCGCTGCTCTAAACCTTCTATCACTTTGCTAAGTCTTGGATCGACTTGAGGAACTTCATCTTCTAATGACAATCGAGCAAGTCGTGAAAACCATGTAACCTCTGGAGCAACTTTAGCAGCACGTTTAAAATAATCTCTTGCCTTACTTTCCATAGAGGTAATTCCATCTTTTGCCCCCATCCATGCAGCACTTCCTGCAAGATAGTACCAAAAAGCTATGTAACCTCTAAGTTCTTCATCATTTACCTGATTAAGCTGACTAAAAACACTTTCGCACTTAGCTAGAGCTTCTTCAAAATTGCGATGCCAAATACAATACTGATATTTTACTTCATCAGAAACAGTTTCTTTCAGCTTTTCTATTGCAGGTAGTTTAGCTTGCTCTAATGCTCCTCTATGATAAATTATGTCTTCCTCAGCTTGATTCCATTTTTCTCCATGTTCTAAAAAAATATTAAGGTTTTCAAGAAAATTCCTCTCTTTTTCTTTTTCTGCTTCAGATTGCTCAATTCCATATTCAATTTCCGCAAAATATGTTTCTTCTTTTTCTGCTTCAGATTGCTCAATTCCATATTCAATTTCCGCTTGTAATTCAGGATGTAAAAACTTTTGTTTGTCAGGATTAAGCAAAAGATTTTTTAACTCATCTCCTAATATAACTACTGCTGCATAATCAGTATCAGACCTTGTACAACGCCCCACTGCTTGAACCATTCTAGTTATAATCCTGTCATTGAAAATTACAGCAGCACACAAACGGGTAACTAAAAATTTTTCTTGAATATTTGTAGCTCGCTGCAAATCTTTAACTATTAGTAACCGACATTCATCTTTTGGTAGATCGATTCCATCATATCTATTTGCTAGGACAGCAACAGCTCCATCTTTGCAAATAAAATCTTGCTTAGAAGTTTCAATTTCTTTACTTTCAAATATTTGGTGTTTTGTCTGCTCTTTAATCTTATTTTTTACTTTTTCTGCTTGCTCATCATCTGGAACTAAGAAAAGAGAGCGAGGAGTTGAACGGAGCATTTTCATTACTAAATTTAAGGATGATTCTTCATTAAGAGAGCTTTCAGGAAAAAAGAAAAAACGACGACCAATTCCTTGCTTATCCCAACCTTCTGGTACTGGTAAACGAACTATATTTTCCATACCGAAAAGACGCTCTATTTCTCCTCCTTCTCCTAAAGTTGCAGACATATATAAACGTTGTTTTGCTTGTGAAAATGGTTTATGTGTTTTAGTAGGAGGTATTACAGGTCTAATTAATATCGCGTTAAAACTCAAATATATATGGCAGGCAAAAAGATGATCTCTTAGTACAGACCAAGGATATTTCATGTTAGAATCACAGCTATCATCAGAAGTATATCCATCTATTAGTTCAATTAACTCTAGTATTTTTTCATATAAATCTGATGTAGGGATTTTGGCAACCCAACTTTTATCAGATATATCTGGGGATTCTTTAAAAAATATTGAATAGTCTGATTCTGAAAGAATTGGTCTTAAAAACGATACAATATTCTTGAAAAGTGAGTCATGTTTTTTTCGCTCAATTAATATTGACCAAAATTTAGCGACATAGTTTTCGGCAGCATGAGCATCGTCTAATATAATTAAATTTGCATCCTGAAAAAATGAGTTGGTGTTAAATAGACCACTATATGTAGTAACAGCTAAAGTTTTTCCACGGCTATATTCTGTCTTGATTCTAGGATCATATTCCTTTTGTTTTCCAGTAAAAGCTTTCGCTTTTATTCCATACTCATTAATAGACTTCTCAACTACTTGATTAACTAATTGACGAGTAGGGCAAAGATATACTACTTTTTCTCTGAACTTTCGTCGTCGCCATTCCCCAATTAATAATCCAACTAGAGTTTTACCACTGCCAGTAGGAAGTTGCAAAGCTACATTAGATTTGTTCAAAGTTTCTTCTTTTTGATATTCTCGTAATATGTCTGCTTGATGAGAAAGAAGACCTTCTATTTTTCGATTTCTTAAGTCGCGGAAAAGTGCTTCTGGAGTTTCAGGTATTATGGTTGAATGCCTAGTCTTTTTTAGTGCCATATTTATATGAATTTGTGAAAAAATACTACTTCATTATACTGCTTTAATTTCAAAATAGAGGGCGGGAGTTAACCCACCCTCAATTCACTTAATTTACTGAATAATTAAGGTTTAAAGCCTCTCCTTTAAAGCAGAAGAAAAAAAATTATTTTTAGTCAATCTTCTCCTTGAAAAGAAGAGGTAATTATTAATTATTAATTATTCATTATTCATTGTTCTACTACTTCCCAACACTAACTGGCATCCCCAGAATCTCCTCAATCTTGGGCATCTCTTCCAACGGAATCACTCGCCCTTCATCCTCAAAACCAGCAATCTGATCGAAATTCAAATACCGATACAAATCTGCCGCAAACGGATCGACTTTCTCCTTCATAATCTCCAAATACTCATCCACACTAGGTATCCGACCTAACAGCGCACACACCGCCGCCAACTCAGCGGAACCCAAATACACCCGGGCACCTTTACCCATGCGATTATTAAAATTCCGTGTCGAAGTCGAGAACACAGTCACGCCATCTTTCACCCGCGCTTGATTTCCCATACACAAAGAACATCCAGGCATTTCCGTCCGCGCACCAGCAGCAGCAAATACCCCATACATTCCTTCCTCGCGCAACTGTTTCTCATCCATGCGAGTTGGCGGACATATCCACAATACACCTTTGACTCGCCCTGCACCTTCCAATACTTTGGCAGCAGCACGATAATGACCAATATTCGTCATGCAGGAACCGATAAACACTTCATCAATTTTATCTCCCGCACATTCCGACATCAATTTAATATTATCCGGGTCATTGGGAGCCGCCACAATAGGTTCCTTAACTTCATTCAAGTCTACTTCAATAATTTCTGCATATTCTGCATCCGCATCCCCAGACATTAATTCTGGGTTTGCCAACCATTGTTCCATCTTGGCAACCCGACGCATAATAGTCCGCGCATCTGGATAACCCCGCGCCACCATATTTTTCAACAACGTAATATTAGAACGCAGATACTCAGAAACAGTCTCCGTACCCAACTTAATTGTGGAACCAGCACAGGAACGTTCCGCAGTCGCATCAGTCAATTCAAAAGCTTGCTCAACTTTCAAATCTGGCAAACCTTCCATTTCCATAATTCGTCCGGAGAACACATTTTTCTTATTCTCTAACGCTACAGTTAACAACCCTTTTTGAATTGCCACATAGGGAATAGCATTGACAATATCCCGCAATGTTACGCCCGGTTGTAACTTACCCTTAAACCGAACCAAAACAGATTCTGGCATATCCAATGGCATCAAACCCAGAGCTGCGGCAAATGCCACCAAACCAGAACCCGCAGGAAAGGAAATTCCCAGAGGAAAACGGGTATGAGAATCACCACCAGTTCCCACTGTATCCGGTAACAACATCCGGTTTAACCAAGAGTGAATAATTCCATCTCCCGGACGTAACGCCACTCCACCACGAGCAGAAAAGAAATCGGGTAACTCTTTGTGAGTCTTAATATCAACTGGTTTGGGATAAGCAGCAGTATGACAAAAACTCTGCATTACTAAGTCGGAGCTGAAACCTAAACAGGCGAGTTCTTTCATTTCATCCCTGGTCATAGGTCCGGTAGTATCTTGAGAACCCACTGTTGTCATCAATGGTTCGCAAGCTGTTCCCGGACGAACTCCTGGTAAACCACAAGCTTTACCCACCATTTTCTGTGCCAAGGTGAAACCTTTACCTGTTTCTGCTGGTAGTTGGGGACGGGTGAATGCAGTGCTGGTCTCTAATCCCAGGGCGTTACGAGTTTTGTCAGTGAGGGTACGCCCAATTAATAGGGGAATACGTCCACCTGCTTGTACTTCGTCGAAGATAGTTTCTGGTTTAAGGGTGAATGTGGAAATTGTTTCCCCTGCTTCGTTAGTTATCTCGCCTTTGTAGGGATGAATAGTTATTACCATCCCTGTTTCCATTTTGGTAACATCACATTCAATGGGTAATGCGCCAGAGTCTTCAGCAGTGTTGAAGAAAATCGGAGCAATTTTACCACCGAGAATATATCCACCAGAGTGCTTATTGGGAATATGGGGAATGTCTTCTCCAATGTGCCATAACACGGAGTTA